>NZ_JADFFM010000001.1:2446951-2752820 GCF_015221995.1 Mucilaginibacter boryungensis | reverse complement strand
TACCTGAAGTTAAAATGATGCCTAAAATGATGATGATCTTTTTCATGATGTTTAGTTTAAATTAGTTGCTATATTTTTTCTATTGAATATATATGGGTCTTAATTAGTTGCCACTGCCATCAGCCTGAGAAAGAGTGCCTTTGTCGCCAGATGCAATTGTAGTACTAGAGTCGTCGGTAGTAAAATCAGCTTGAGAAAGAGTGCCTTTATCGCCAGATGCTAAAGTTTTAGCTTTTAAAGATGCTGTAGGCTGTACATTTTCTTTTGTGCAAGAAGAGAATGCGATAACTCCGAATATAACTGCTAATGCAAGGATCAATTTTTTCATTTTTATATATATTAAATATTGTTGTCGTGTTTAATTATTTGTTTGGTTATTGTTAATTAGTTACCGCTACCGTCAGCCTGAGAAAGAGTGCCTTTGTCGCCAGATGCAATTGTAGTAGTAGGGTCGGTATTGAAATCAGCTTGAGAAAGCACACCAATGTCACCAGATGCTAAGGTTTTAGCTTTTAAAGATGCTGTAGGCTGTACATTTTCTTTTGTGCAAGAAGAGAATGCGATAACTCCGAATATAACTGCTAATGCAAGGATCAATTTTTTCATTTTGTTTGTATTTATCTGTTTAATTATTAATTAGTTTAACTGTTTATTTCTTTTTTGTGCTTGTATATATACTTGCATCAGCTTGTGAAAGCGTGCCTTTATCACCTGATAACAGGGCAGCGTCGGCTTGAGACAATGTGCCTTTATCACCCGATACTAATGCGGCGTCGGCCTGGGATAATGTTCCTTTATCGCCTGATAAATCAAGTTTTGTTAATTTGTGGCTGGTTGGTTCCACGTTTTCTTTTGTGCAAGATGTCATTACTGTGAAGGCTAATGCAATTGCGGCAAGGGTTAATTTTTTCATAATGGGTTTAATATTGAGCGTTGTTATAATTTAAAATTTAAGCATAAATAATCCGTTAAAATAAACATCATAATTTACTGTACATTAGTTTGTTATAAGCTTTATTTAAACTAACGATACAAATATAGAATGTTTTTTTTAATTAAAAAAAAATGTTGAAAAAAATTTAATTACATATCTTTTTTTACATTTATTACGTATTAAGAGTTTATTATAATTTATAATTTATAAATTCAATACAAGTTTATCTTTTTATTATTGCAGATGAAAATTTTTTACTTAGGTTTTTCTTTAATATTCATCTTACTTGCACCAGTATACGTATTTGGTTATCAAAATGTTACCAGTGCTGACACTAATGAAGTGATAAGACTGAATAAAGAGGCCTATAAAGCCCGTTTATCGGAAGCAACGCAAACCGTGAGGATTGCGGACAAGGCTATTAAGCTTGCCCGTAAAATAAATTATCCAAATGGTATTGCCGAGGCTTATCGTATAAAAGGTATTGGTTTAGGCTACTTGTACGATCAGGTAAAGGCATTTGATTGTTACAATGAAGCATTATCATATTTTAAATCTGTTGGTAATAAAAATGGCACAGCAAAAGTTTATAATAATATAGGCAATTTATACCGCGATAACGATTATGAAACTGCGCTTAGTTATTTCAAAACCGGTAAAAGTTTAGCAGTAAGCCTCAAAGATACGGCTTTATTGGCATCTCTTAATTTAAATATTGGAAACGTTTTCTATCGTAAAAAGCAATATTTTGATGCTATAGCCCAGTTTGCTATGGCCCGAAAAATGTTTGAACAGGTGCATGATGATGCTAACCTGATAAGCTGCCTGCAAAATACCGGGGTTACTTATTACAGTATGGGGCAATATGACAAAGCTAAAGAGATGCTTTTGAAGGCCAATGAGGGTGCGAAGAAATTTGAAATGAATGCAACTATTTCCAGTATAGATTTAGCATTGGCTGATGTTTATATAGCACAAAGAAAGTTTGAGGATGCGGAGAAGATTATACGTGAGGGGTCTTCCTATTCCCTTAACAAAAAGGTAGATTATGACTATAAATATACCACTTATCAACTGGAATATAAACGTAAGAATTATGAGAAAGCATTATCATACCTTACAAACCTTTATCAGTTGGACAGCGTTGATTATCATAACTATGTATCCAACCAGATAACTATATTAAAAGATAAGAACGAACGGGACGTAATCAATAAGGAAAAGGCCTTGCTTGAAGAACAACGAAAAAACAGTAATTACATGTTTTGGGGAGCTTTGCTGGTAGCTGCATTATCTATCGGTGTTATTGGTTTATTAGTATTTAACGTAAAAAGAAAAGCTGAAACCAATCAACGTTTAACCGAGCTTAATGCAGAGGTATCCCGCCAAAAGGATAATCTCGACCGTATTAACCATCACCTGGAAGAGATTATTGACGAGCGTACCAAAGACCTGCAGATCAAGAACAAAAAATTATCAGAGTATTCTTCGTATCTGTCTCATCAAATACGGGGCCCAATTGCCACGTTAAAAGGGTTGATGAACCTTGAAAAAGAAGGCCTTGTTGATAAACAGGAATGTATAAAAATGATGAATAAATGTGTATCTGAAATTGATGATAAGATCATTGACATGAGCGATATGCTGCATGACCCTGATAGGGCAGGTTTCTAAAAATTACCTGTATTAAACAGCTACAGCTGTTTTGTTACGCAATTCTTCGTATAATCCAATCACCTTGCGTTGCAGGTCTACAATTTCGATTTCGCATTGCTCCAGTTTTTTCTTGGCCTCTTGCAAATGGGTCGATTGAAATTCTTCCTGTATCTCCTCAAATACTAAAACCTGAACCAGGCTCATTTCAAAAATATCAGCAATCTGCTGAAGCCTTGATAGGTTGACATCGGTAATACCAGTTTCAATTTTCGAAAAAGCAGGGATAGAAATGCCCAGTTTGTTAGCAACATCTTCCTGGCTCCAGTTATTTTTATGCCTGATGGCGCGGATATTACGACCCGCGGACTTATTTGATTGAGTTTTGAAAACTTGGTTCATGTTAATCTCTATAATTTAATTATTAGGGTTAACTATACAAACCAAATGCTATGCCATGAAATTAATGACTGTAAATAGTTCAAAAACAAATATATTTAAATTGAAGGTTTATAATTGGGGAATTATATCCCCAATTGTTGGGTAAATATATGCGTATAGTTAATTAATACTCGTCATTAAGCATGAAATATTACGTACAAATTAAGCCAGTTAATTAACAATCCGAAGCTTGGCAAATTTTAAAAGCAATTGTTTTTGTCCAATTTCTTTAAAAAAGATAGTAGCTTTTATATCTGGTTTATTGCCTTCCAATTGTAATACTTTTCCAAATCCAAAACGCTCGTGTTCTACCTCCATACCTGTTTGTAATTTTGATGTATCCGATGGCGCAAAACCTGGTGTCGGCACATGTGCTTTAGCTAATATGGAAGTAGTTTTTGGCGGCGTTGATGGAGCTGGGCTTTTAGGTTTAGAAAAGGTGTCTGCCTTGCGGCTCCAGGCAGTGCGCTCATCATCAAAAAACGATGAAGCGGCAGGTTTTGCGGTAAAATCAAGCTCTAAATATTTAGCATCTATTTCATCCAAAAAGCGGCTTGGTTCGCAACTTATGAGCGTACCAAATTTAAACCTAGAGGTTGCGTAACTAATGGTTAACTTACTTTTGGCACGGGTAACCGCTACATAAAACAAGCGGCGTTCTTCTTCCAGGTCGCTGCGCGAATTAAGCGACATTTGTGAAGGGAACAAGTTCTCTTCTAATCCAACTACATATACCTGCGGAAATTCTAGCCCTTTTGAGGAATGGATAGTCATTAACGATACAGTATCGGCATTAGGGTCTTTGTCATTATCGTCGTTAGTGAGCAAGGCAATATCCTGCATAAAAACATCCAACCCCTTTTCTTCAATATCTTCGCGCTCGCTAAACTCCTTGATACCATTCAGTAACTCTTGTATGTTTTCATAACGGTTAAGGCCTTCAATAGATTTGTCCTCGTAAAGGTCTTTTAGTAGCCCCGAATGCTGCGCAATGTGTAAAGCGGCGTCATAGGCGTTCATATTTTTACCGATAACCTGGAAGCTTTGTATCAATGTACCAAACGACGAAACCTGCCCCGAACTGCGCCCATCCAAATACATTTGCGCGTTGGTTATTATTTCCCATTGCGTTAACTGATGTTGGTCGGCACTGATAATGATCCTGTCTACCGTAGTATCGCCAATGCCACGTTTTGGATAATTGATCACGCGCTTCATGGCCACTTCATCATTAGGGTTAAAGGTGAGCCTGAAATAAGCTATCAGATCTTTAATTTCCTTACGCTGATAGAAAGAGAGGCCACCATAAATTTTATAAGGCGTCCCCATTTTGCGCAACGCTTCTTCCATGGCACGGGATTGTGCGTTGGTACGATATAGAATGGCAAAATCGTTCCATTTCAAGCCTTTGGTACTGCGTTCCTGCATTATGGCTTCCGCCACTATCTTTCCTTCTTCGTTATCGCTAAAGGCCCGCATTACCTTTATCCGGTCGCCAACTTCATTCTCGCTGAAAACGTTCTTTTTCAGCTGTTCTTTATTGTTGGCAATTATGCTATTGGCTATGTTTACAATATTTTGGGTGCTGCGATAATTTTGCTCCAGTTTGAACACCTTTACATCCGGATAGTCCTTTTCAAAATTTAGGATGTTTTGGATGTTTGCACCACGGAAGGCGTAAATACTCTGCGCGTCGTCACCCACCACACAAATATTCTCGGTAACGGCAGCTAGTTTTTTAACAATAAGATATTGGGAGAAGTTGGTGTCCTGATACTCATCCACCATAATATATTTAAACTTATGCTGGTATTTGTTCAGTACATCGGGGTAGCGTTTCAACAGTTCGTTGGTTTTAAACAGCAAGTCGTCAAAATCCATAGCGCCGGCTTTAAAGCAACGCTGGGCATAAGTTTCATATATTTTACCCAAATGCTGGCGGCCGCTGCTAAAATCATCGGCTTGTATTTGTTCGTTCTGCGCATATTCCGCCGGACTGATCAGGTTATTTTTAGCCGCCGAAATACGGTTGTATACAAAGTTGGCACTATATAACTTGTCGTCAAGGTTCATTTCTTTTAAGATGGCCCTTAGCACACTTTTGCTATCGTCAGTATCGTAAATAGTAAAGTTGTTAGGGTAACCCAGTTTGTCGGCTTCTACACGCAGTATTTTGGCAAATACCGAGTGAAAGGTACCCATCCATATATTTTTAGCCTCGGTGCCAACTACGTGCGTAATACGCTCGCGCATTTCCTTGGCGGCCTTGTTGGTAAATGTTAAAACCAATATGTTAAACGAATCTACGCCGCTGCGTATCAGGTGTGCCACGCGGTAAGTAATAACCCGTGTTTTGCCCGATCCGGCACCGGCAATAATCATTACCGGCCCTTTTATTTGCTGTACCGCTCCGCGTTGTTCAGGGTTTAATCCTTCTAAATAATCCAATGCTGCTTTCCTCTTTTTCTGTGGCTACGAAATTAATCTTTTTGGGGCGAAAGGTAAAAGGGGAAAGGCTAAAGGTTTTGCACAGTTTGAAAATTATTAACGGGTACCTTCGGGCAACTTATGGGTTGTGGCCTGATATATTACCCAGGCAAACGGCAGCAGCCATATCAGATCGTTCCATACATTAACCCATAAAAAATTAGGTTGCAGCTGCCCAAGATAAACATAATAAACCGCACCAACAGGCCCCAGGAATTTGCCGATAAAGCCAACCAGTATTAAAGGCCAGTAGCGTTGCGGATTACGCGATGCAAACCAATAAGCTATTCCATATACCCCCACCAGCATCCCAACACAGCGCAGTATAATAAGCAGGAAGTTTGTTGGCGGATTACCGAATAAAAGCAACTGTGGATATATGGATATAATTATGCCCAGGCAAAGGTTATAAATTGCAGCAAGCAACATAATGGTTTCGGCAACCTTTTGTTTTAATGGTTTTTGCATATAGCTAAAATAATAATAAAAAAGAGGTGACGAGCAGACACTCATCACCTCTTGAAATTTTGATTAATAACTAAATTATTTCTTCCAAATATTATTAGTCCGGTTTACATCAGGTAACTGATGATCAGGGTCCAGTTCAATAGTTTGTATGGTCGAATCGGCTGTGTATTTGAATGTCCAAACACCGCCACCACGCTGCCAAATATTAACCGGTAAATGCACAACTTCGGTTTTGCCGTTAGTTTGGGTAACTTTCATATCTACCGGCATAGCCATTTTCTCTTTGTTGACCAGGGTAATGCGGTACACATTGTCCGGGTCTTTTTTGTTGTGCTCAACACCTTGTATAGTTTGATCCAGCTTCCAGGTAGTGAAGAACCATTCATTAAAGAACCAGTTCAGGTCTTCGCCCGCAGCATCATTCATCGAACGGAAGAAATCATAAGGGGTAGGATGTTTCATTGCCCAGTTTTTAATGTATTCGTGAAAGGCGTAATCAAAACGGTCGTGACCCAGTACTACGTTGCGCAGTATATCCAAACCCAATGATGTTTTAAAATAATAAAAACCGTAATCGTTAAGTCCCATGGCTTCAGATGGCGTCATTAACGGGTCTTTCATGTTGCCCATGGCGCGTGCCAAGCCCAATGCAGGGCGCGCGCTGCTATCATAATATTCGCCATGGTTAAATAATTTGGTCGAATATTGATTAATAAAGGTGTTAAAACCTTCATCCTGCCACATGTATTTACGTTCGTTTGAACCTACGATCATTGGGAACCAGTTGTGACCGATCTCGTGAGTTACATCATTCCATAATCCTGCTTTGGTTAAGCCATCCTGACAAAATATAATCCCCGGATATTCCATACCCAAAGCTACACCGGCAACGTTAACCGCCGAATTCCATGGATATTCAAAATATAGCTTTGAATAGATCTCCATGCTGTTTTTCAGGTACTCGGTAGACCTGCCATAACGGTCGTTGCCGGCACTTTCAGCCGGGTAAGCCGACATAGCGATACCTTTGCGGCCTGAAGGGAAATTTACCTTAGCGCCATCCCAAATAAATGCTTTTGACGCAGCCCACGATACATCGCGCGTGTTCAGCATTTTAAAATGCCAGGTTAGTGTGCTTTTACCTACATGTGCTGTAGCAGTACCAACTTCTTCGGGAGTGATGATATTTACTGTTTTATCGCTTGCCCGCATGGCAGCCATACGTTTTTGCTGTGTGGTGGTCAATACTTCAAGTGGGTTTTGCAGATCGCCTGAGCCAACCACGGTCATGTTACCCGGTGCTGTGATATAATAATCAAAGTCGCCATATTCGCAGTAAAATTCGCCTAAGCCCATGTATGGCAGCGTGTTCCAGCCTTCCACATCGTCGTAAACGCACATACGGGGGTACCACTGTGCAATTTCATATACCACGCCTTGTTTAAACTTCTTCCGGCCCATACGGTCGGCGCCATAAAAGGGGATCGAAAAATCGTAGTTAACTTTTATCTGTATCTTATCACCTTTGGCGCCAAGCGGGGTGTTTAAGCGCACCTGCATACGGGCGTCACTAATAACCGGCACTACTGTGTAGCTTTTGTTTTTATAGGTAACCGTTACCGAGCCAATATGATAACCGCCACGATCAAACCCCTGCACGTCAAAGCGATCGCCGCTTATTGGGGTAGTAGCCGAGCCGCGTGAACCGGGTTTAAACAGGTTCTGATCTAACTGCAGCCACAAATAATCCATATTGTCCGGGCTATTGTTGGTATAGTTAATGCTTACCTGTCCGCTAATGGTAGTATCCTTAGCTAATTCGTTAAGAGTAACATGGATATTATAATCTGCGCGGTTTTGCCAGTATTTTGGCCCTGGCTTGCCGCTGGCCGAACGCATTTCAGAACCTGTTATAGGCCAGGTAATTGGCGCGAAAAGATCCTTGTGTTCGTATTTAATTGAGTCGGGTTGGGTTTGGGCTTGTATATTTGTTGCCGATAGCAGCAAACAACAGGCACCAATTAAGGTGTGTAATTTTTTAAATTGCATGATCAGTTAATTTGACACGCAATTTAAATAAAATTATCATTTTGATAATCACTATGCTTTGTTAATTGTTGATTATCGCACATTATGAGCTTTTGTGCACTCGTTTTTTGTTAAATGTTAAATTTATTATGAACCGTCTGGCCAATTCATCATCACCATATTTATTGCAGCATGCCAATAACCCGGTAAACTGGTATCCCTGGGGCGCCGAAGCTTTGCAGAAAGCTAAGAACGAAAACAAGCTGATACTGGTAAGTATAGGCTATTCAGCATGTCATTGGTGCCACGTAATGGAACATGAAAGTTTTGAAGATGAAGCGGTGGCCGCGGTAATGAATGAATATTTTGTTTGCATAAAAGTAGATAGGGAAGAGCGCCCGGATGTTGACCAGATATATATGAGCGCCCTGCAGTTAATGACGGGTCGCGGTGGCTGGCCGCTAAATTGTATTTGCCTGCCCGACCAGCGGCCCATTTATGGCGGCACTTACTTTCGCAAAAACGATTGGACAAGCCTGCTATTTAACCTGGCCGATTTTTATAGGCAAAAACCTAATGAAGCTGTTGAATATGCAGACAAGCTAACCGCCGGTATTAAGCAATATGAATCGGTTACGTTTGTTAAAGATCAGGCAGATTACAATAAACTGGACCTGGAAAAGATAGTTAGCAACTGGACACGCTATTTTGATAATCAGGAAGGCGGCATGGGCGAATCTCCAAAATTCCCGATGCCTAATAACTGGCAGTTTTTGATGCGGTATGCTTACTTGATGAAGGACGAAAATATAGCCAACATTGTAAAGCTTACGCTGAAGAAAATGGCCTACGGCGGTATCTACGACCATGTAGGCGGTGGTTTTGCCCGCTACTCAGTAGACCGGGTTTGGCATATCCCACATTTTGAGAAAATGCTGTATGATAACGCCCAACTGGTTAGCCTTTACGCCGAAGCCTACACCTGGCAGCCAAATACATTATATAAAAACGTGGTTGATGAAACTATCACCTTCGTTAATCGCGAACTTATGTCACCGAAATACGGTTTTTATTCAGCGCTGGATGCGGATAGCGAAGGGGTAGAGGGTAAATTTTACAGTTTTAGCAAAGCCGAGATAGATGAGTTATTGGGTGATGATGCACAGCTGTTCTGTATTTATTATAACATCACCACTGAAGGTAACTGGCAGGAGGAAGAAACCAATGTACTATTCCGTTGGGAGGAGGATGAATTATTAGCTGAACAGATAGGGATCCCGGTAGATGAGTTATTAGCTGTTATACAACGATCTAAAGAGAAGTTGCTGAATTACCGGGCAAAACGTATCCGCCCGGGTTTGGATAATAAGATACTGGCATCATGGAACGGGCTGATGCTAAAAGGACTTTGCGATGCGTATCGTGCCTTTGATAAAGCCGAATACCTGGAGTTGGCTTTAAAGAATGCGGAGTTTATATTAGAAAATTTGATTGCCATGAGTGGGAAACTCATCAGGATTTTTAAACCCTCTCTAACTGGAGAAGATTTGGGTGAGGCCCCTATCGCTTTCCTGGATGACTACGCCAATATTATAGATGCATTCATTGCACTTTACGAGGTTACTTTTGATATCAACTGGCTTAATCGTGCTAAACAATTAGCCAATATCACTATCAAACATTATTATGATCTCGCCAACGGCATATTCTTTTACACCGGCGATGGCGACGAAGAACTGATAGCCCGTAAGTCGGAAATTATGGATGGGGTGATACCGGCATCAAATTCGGTAATGGCACGTAACCTGAAAAAGTTGGGCTTATTATTCGATGATCATAGCTATTCGGAGATATCAGCCCAATTGCTGCGTAATATCTTCCCACTGATAGCTAAGTATGGCTCATCATATTCAAACTGGGCTACTTTGTTGCAGGAGGAGATATTGGGACTATACGAAATTGCTTTTACCGGGCCAAATGCATCAGCATTGCGTAAAGAAATAGAACAAAAATATATTCCTAATAAAATAATGTTGGGAGGTACACAGGAAAATTTACCTTTGCTGCAAAACAGAATAAACGGGCAAAACCGCATCTTTATTTGTAAGGATAAAACCTGCGGGCTACCTGTTGAAAATGTGGAAGATGCCTTAAAACAAATAGCGCAATAAATAAGTATATAAAATAAATCAAGATATTAAGTAATGAAGATTGAACCACAACACGTAGTGTCATTAACCTACGATCTGTACGTTAATAATGAGCAGGGTACCGAAGACCTGGTAGAAAGCGCCACGCTTGAACAACCGCTTACCTTTTTATTTGGCGCAGGCCAGATGTTGCCAAAATTTGAAGAAAACCTGGATGCTTTATCGACCGGCGATGCGTATGATTTTCGTCTTTCTGCCGAAGATGCTTATGGCGAGTACAATGACGAAGCTGTAGCTAACCTGCCAAAAGAGATGTTTCAGGGACAGGACCTGCCCGAGATTGGCAGTGTACTACCTTTACAGGATAATCAGGGTAACCATTTCCAGGGCCAGGTAGTGTCTATAGCCGAAGATAGCGTGATAGTTGATTTGAACCACCCAATGGCTGGCCAGGCGCTGCATTTTAAAGGGAATATTGTAAATGTACGCCCTGCAACCCCCGAAGAATTATCACATGGCCATGCCCATGGGCCGGATGGTCATCATCACCATTAATAATTAAAGTATTTTTAAATATAATGGGCGGGATAAGCAATTATCCCGCCTTTTTTGTAAATAAAATTTCGATCGAGGCATCTAAACAAACGCAACCCTCGTTTGTATAATTAATATGCCTTTATCCATGATAGATGAAATACCAGTTATTAAGGTACGTGCACTGGAATATGCCGATACTACAGACGAACTTGCAGCTGAAGAACCGTTAGAGATCCGTTTGGAATATGGCCCCGATTTTCATCGGGAAGTAAAGAATATTTCGGTAACGATGCGTACGCCTGGTAATGATGCCGAATTAGCCGTAGGCTTCCTGTTTACTGAGGGTATTATACGGTCTGTTGACGAGGTGATGTTTGCGCGGCATAACTTTGATTGTACCGAAAACCGGCAGAACGTAATACAGGTATCGCTGAAAAGTAACTTTATCCCTAACTTGAATTCGGCCGATCGTAATTTTTATACTACTTCAAGTTGCGGGGTGTGTGGCAAATCATCTATAGGTTCTATCCGTACTGCAAACCAGTTTAACCAGCTTACCGACGACAATTCCATCAGTGCCACTTTAATGTATACACTGCCCGGATTATTATGCGAACAGCAGGAAATATTTGAACAAACCGGTGGTTTACATGCTTCGGCTTTGTTCTCATCATACGGTGAATTATTATTAGTGCGCGAGGATGTGGGGCGGCATAACGCATTGGATAAACTGATAGGCGCCGCATTGAATGAAGAAATGTTGCCCCTTAATGATAAGGTGCTGATTTTAAGCGGGCGTGCCAGTTTCGAATTAGTACAGAAAGCAGCGATGGCGGGGATCAATATAATTGCCGCGGTAGGTGCCCCATCAACACTAGCAGTGCAACTGGCCAACGAGTTTAATATAACGCTATGCGGATTTTTACGTGGGCAGCGTTTTAATATATATACATCGCCCCGGCGCATTATATTAACGTAAACTTATGAAAATACGCATTAAAGGAGACAGTGTACGTTATAGATTAACCAAACCAGAAGTAGAGCGTTTTGCAAATGAAGGTGTTATAAAAGAAGTAACCCATTTTAATAACCGGGTATTTACCTATGTATTGCAGCGCACCGATGATAATGTTATTACTGCTGCGTATAATTTGGATACAATTACCCTTTATATGCCGGACGCTATGGCAAATGAATGGACAAAAACTGAACGCGTAGGTTTTGAAAATGCATCGGGTAAATTAAACCTGTATATTGAAAAGGATTTCAAATGCCTGGATAATGTAGCAGAAGACCAGAGTGATAATTACCCCAACCCCTTAGCGGTACAACGCCATGAGCACGATAAAGGAACATCCAAATCCTGAAAACCCGGAGGAACTATCCGGTTTGAAAATAACAGAGCCCAAAGAATGGGCAGCAGGAATACCTGCAGTATGGGCCGCCTTTAAAGATGTGCTGGAAGAAGAAAACCCTATGCGTGGCATGCGCGCCTTACTGCACATGAATCAAAAGAAAGGGTTCGATTGTTCGAGCTGTGCCTGGCCCGACCCTGATGACGACCGGTCGCCTATTGCGGAATATTGCGAGAATGGAGCTAAAGCGCTGGCCTGGGAAGCAACCACTAAAAAATTAACCCCCGAATTTTTTACCAGTAATTCGGTATACGACCTGGCTAAACTGAATGATTTTGAAATAGGTAAAAAGGGGCGTATAGCTCAGCCTGTTTTTCTAGCTAAAGGCGCTACGCATTATCAACCTATCAGTTGGGGTGATGCTTTTAAAAGGATAGCCGAACATCTGAATAGCCTGGAATCGCCTAACGAGGCCGCGTTTTATACCTCTGGCCGTACCAGTAACGAAGCATCATTTGTATATCAGCTTTTTGTAAGGGAGTTTGGCACTAATAATATGCCCGATTGCTCGAACATGTGCCACGAATCTACCAGTGTGGCGTTGGCAGAAGTAATAGGGATTGGCAAAGGGACAGTTACACTAAATGATTTTTACGATACGGATGTAATAGTTATTATGGGGCAAAACCCAGGTACTAATCATCCGCGGATGTTAACCGCATTAGAAAAGGCTAAGCAAAACGGAAGTAAGATAATTGCCATAAACCCTTTGCATGAAGCGGGACTGACCGCCTTTAAAAACCCGCAAACTACCAAAGGGTTATTAGGAATAAGCACCCAATTGGCCGATGTATACCTACAGGTAAAAATAAATGGGGATATGGCTTTGCTGAAAGCGTTGGAAGTATTGCTTTACCAGCACGAGCAGGAAAACCCAGGAACAGTATTCGATCATGAATTTATTCAAAGCAGTACCGGTGGCTATCTTGATTTTATTCACAACCTGCAAAAATATGATGCTGCAACAATGGCTGCCGAGGCTGGTGTGCCATTAGAACAAATGCAACAGGCCGCCGACTTATTGAAGCATACCAACAAGATCATCATTTGCTGGGCCATGGGCATTACACAGCATACCAATGGAGTGGATACCATTAAAGAAATTGTAAACCTGGCATTGCTGAAAGGCAGCATTGGTAAACCTGGCGCAGGGCTTTGCCCTGTACGCGGGCACAGTAATGTGCAGGGTAACCGTACCATGCTGATATGGGACAACCCGAAGCCCGAATCGCTGGATAAACTGAAAGAAGTATTTGATTTTGAACCGCCGCGCGAAAAAGGTTATGATGTGGTGGAAGCGATAAAAGCCATGCACGAGGGGAAATTGAAAGTGTTTTTTAGTATGGGTGGCAATTTTTTGCAAGCCACGCCAGATACTACTTATACTGCCGAAGCAATGTCAAATTTAAAGTTGACGGTGCATGTTTCTACCAAACTAAACCGTGCGCATTTGGTAAGCGGCGATGAATCAATCATACTGCCAACTTTTGCCCGCAGTGATAAAGATATGACAAACGGTATTGCACAAATTGTTAGTTGTGAAAACTCAATGGGGGTGGTGCAGCAGTCGGTTGGTAATTTAGAACCTGTTTCTGATCAGTATTTAAGTGAACCCGAGATCGTCTGCCGGATGGCTAAAGCTACCCTGGCCAACAGATCTGTAATAAATTGGGATAGGTATGCTTCGAATTACGACTTTATCCGCGATGATATTGAAAAAGTTATCCCTGGATTTAAAGACTATAACAAACGTATCCGTGAACCAGGCGGGTTTTACCTTCCAAACATTGTGCGCGATGGTAAATTCAAAACAAGCAAATATGGCGATAAGGCCGAATTTAGCGTAACCGGTTTACCCTCGCATCATATTGCTGATGATGAATATTATATGACCACTATTCGCAGTCACGACCAGTTTAATACTACAATTTACGGTTTAGATGACAGGTACAGGGGTATACACCAGGAACGACGGGTAATATTTATGAACGCTAAGGATATTGCCAAAGCTGGCTTTAAAGCAGGGGATAAGGTTGATATTTATTGTTACTACAAAGGGAAAGAACGCATAGCCCGGCTGTTTGTAATTGTACCTTATAATATTCCAGAACGCAACACGGCAACCTATTATCCCGAGACTAATGTGTTGGTCCCCATTGATAGTGTTGCCGATAAAAGTAATACGCCAACCAGTAAGCTGGTGTATGTTAAAATAAAGCCACACCAATAAATATAATGCTATAGTAATAGTTAAATTATAAAGGCTACCAGAATGGTTGGAATAGCAGAATTTTATAATATTAAATTATTTATAATCAGTTATTTATAAACTAATATATTTTGATTTTAATATTTTAATCTTACCTTAGTTTCGGCATCTGATTCCCTAATGAAATTTAAAAAGTTACTTTTTACTTCAATTTTTGCGCTATTATTTAGTGCACCGGCTTTTCCGCAAACTATTAAAGTTGCTGCTGCGGCAAACCTTCAGTCGGTTATAAAAGCGCTGCAATCCGATTTTAAATTAAGAACAGGGATTGTAATTGAACCTATAGTAGGTTCATCGGGCAAGTTGGTAGCGCAAATTATCAATGGTGCGCCTTATGATGTTTTCATGTCGGCCGATGTTGAATATCCATTGCAATTATCTCATGAGGGACTAACAGAATATCCACCGGTTGTATATGCGCTGGGGAGCTTGATAGTTTGCACCGTGCATGAAGACCTGATGTTGGGTAACTGGAAAAAAATAATCGAAAAGAATAAATTTGATAAAATTGCCATAGCGAACGCCTCTATAGCCCCTTACGGACGTGCCGCAGAGCAAGTACTGAAAAAGTTGAATTTATTAGACAAAGCCAAACCCGACCTGGTTTACGGCGAAAGTATATCGCAGGTAAATACTTATATCACAACCGGCGTGGTTACATTCGGCTTTACAGCCCAGGCAATGGTGCTCGATCCTGCTAACCCCGCCAAGATGGCCTGGCGATTGGTTGATCCAAAATTATATGATCCGATACAGCAAGGCATGGTATTATTAAAAAGATCTGAAAACAAAGAGGCAGCCAAAAAATTCTACACCTATATAACTACCGGGCCGGCGAAAAAAATCCTAAAACAATACGGTTATATTGTACATTAGCGTTAATGGATTGGTCACCAATATGGTTGTCAATAAAACTGGCAACAATAACAACCCTGATATTATTACTAATTGGTTTACCGCTGGCCTACTGGCTAAGTAAGGGCCGTTCCCTACTCAGGGTTATTCTGGAATCGCTGATCACTATGCCCCTTGTTTTACCACCATCGGTACTGGGTTTTTATTTATTGTTAGCATTCAGTCCGCAGCATGGTATAAGCAAATGGTTGCATCATACTTTTAATATCCAGTTTGTTTTTTCTTTCCAGGGCCTGGTGTTGTCATCGGTAATTTATAGTATGCCGTTTATGATAGGGCCAATTAAATCCGCCTTGCAGCAAATACCAGCATCGTTGGCCCAGGCATCGTATACCTTAGGTAAATCAGAACGGGAAACGGTTTTAAGAATATTATTGCCCAATATCAAATCGTCGGTATTAACTGCCATGGTAATGACGTTTGCACATACTATGGGCGAATTTGGCGTAGTGCTAATGATAGGTGGCAATATCCCCGGCGTTACCAAGGTGGCATCCATTGCCGTATACGATGCTGTGGAGAGCATGGATTATCGTAACGCCAATAATTATTCATTGCTGATGTTTGCTTTTACCTTTATAATTGTAACAGTTGTTTTTGTTCTTAACCGTAACCGCACCAAAAGCCCGTTGGAATGATAGCCGCTAACATCCATAAAAAATTGCGGTCGGGCAGTGGCCAGGTTAGTCTGCGGGTAAAATTACAGGCATCTACGGGTAGTGTTGTTATTATCCATGGGCCTTCCGGGGCAGGTAAATCTACATTTTTAAAAATATTAGCAGGGTTAATGTCTACGGAAGAAGGCAGGATCGCGGTGAACAACAGGATATGGCTGGATACATCTGCAGGGATATTTTTATCGACACAAAAACGTCGGTTAGGCTTTGTTTTTCAACATTATGCCTTGTTCCCCAATATGACGGTGAGGCAGCATTTGGAATATGCTACTAACGATACTCAATGGATAAACCAGTTATTAAAAATAGGAGGGCTGGATGGCCTGGCCGACCGTAAACCCGAATACCTTTCAGGCGGACAGCAGCAACGACTGGCTATTTTGCGTGCGCTAACCATTAAACCCGCCTTGCTATTAATGGACGAGCCCTTCAGTGCGTTAGACCAAAAAACCAAAACAAGTTTATTAGCCGAGTTGAAAGTTTTATGGAAAGAGCTTAATACAACGGTGATTATTGTAAGCCACAATCCACAGGAATTGGAAGGGATTGCTACACAAGAACTTTATATTGAGGCGCAATGATCACTCTGCCACGCTGATCACGATCTTGTTTAAATTATGCAAATACCTGCGGCCGGTTTTATAATCTGTATATGACGTCATTTGGATGCTTTCCGGCATTTTATCAATTTTAACACCATTCTTCTCCATAATAATGAATACGTTATCACCCACAGAGGTATTGTACAATTCGTTCCAGGAATATACCACCCTGTAGCCGTCAGATCCCGAGCATACAAAGTATACGGTGCTAAGCAGCTTAGGGCTCGCTACAGCGTAGGTGGTATGGCTAAGTATATCTTTCAGCAATATGCCTTTTAATTGTTCATCCTGGTGTTTAAAGTTGCCCAGGTGGTCGGTCACTTTAATATCGCCCAAATTTTTAATGGGGTACTGCTTTAAAGAGTCCATGGTGATAACCGATTCCTTTTTTACCTTACCCGTAATACTGAACTGATAGGTTTGCTTTACTTTTTCCTGCGCGAAGGTTGTTGCACTAAGCAACATTAAAATGAATAACAACTTTTTCATACCACCACAAGATAAAACAAATAGTATAATGCAATTACATTTTTTGTTTTTGCGGTTATGAATATCATACAATCACTTTTTAGGCTTTTTATTAGCATCCACAGTTCCGTAAAACGAAATAGGGTCGCGGTTAAGGTTAGTAATGCTTAGCGTGCCATAACCACTAAAAGACACATCCAATACCATTTGCCTCACATCTTTTGTATCGGCAGGTTTAATAATTATCTGATAGCCATTCTTTTTAAGCTGCGCGCTATAGCTAAATTTGGTTGATGTAAACTTTATTCCCCCTTCATTCGGATCAATTGGCGCTGTATAAGCGCGGCCAAAAAATGGAAGGTAAGCTATCACTGTATCCGGTGTGATCCTCAAGTCGTACTCGGATGTTAATGTGCGCGTGGCACCACGCATTGGGTTTACTGATTGCGCCGTGAACGTAAAGTTTTTGCTTTCCAGCACTTTCTTCATTTCAGATTCTTTTGCGGCCCTCTTGTCCTGACGGGTAGTTTGCGCCACGCTTTGATGGTCAATTGCGCAAACCATAAATAAAGCCAGCACAATTAAAATTGTTTTTAATACTTTCATGGTTATATAGTTTACGTTAGGATGCAGTAAGGCGTTGCTTTCCATAACATGCAGTGAAATATTTTGTGTTAACCTGTTAGATTAAATTTAGGTAGAAGAGTTTAAAGAAAAAAGCAGCCTTAAAACAATAAATGTCATTTCGAACGAAGGGAGAAATCTTATACGATGTTAAAATCGAAAGTATAAAATTTCTCCCCGTACCTCGTTCGAAATGACATTAGGTATGGAGACTTATTACCGTACTTATATCATACTTACACTGCGGTTCACAAACTCGGTCAACTCAGCGCCGGTTAATAAACCTTGTGATAGCAGGGCCAGGTCAAACGCTTGTTTAGCCAGGCGCGACTGCTCTTCGGTGTCTTCAGTTTGCAGGATGCGGGTAATCAGTTTGTGGTTACCGTTCACTACAACTTTATAATTATCGGGCATATTACCATAAAAGCCCATACCGCCGCCCATGGCTGCCATATCTTTCATGCGGCGCATAAACTCGTCCATAGTAACGGTTACCGGTAACTCATCAGGGTTAAGGCTTTCCAACTCAACTTTGTAAGCTGGTTTGTTTATAGCCGTATCGAAAATGGTTTTTACCTGGGTGCTTTGTTCTTCAGTTAAAACATGTGCCGGAGCATCATCTTTCTTAATCAGTTTATCAGCAACATCAGCATCCACACGCTTCAACGAAGTTTTTTCCAGCTTCTGCTCTAAATGGCTAATGAAATGGTTATCGATAGGCGAGTTCATCAACAATACATCATAGCCCTTTTTATTAGCCGACTGGATAAAGGCGTCCTGCTTGGCCGGGTCATTAGTGTAAATGTAAACCAATTGCCCGTCTTTGTCGGTTTGCGCATCTTTTACCTTGTCTTTGTACTCATCAAGCGTGTAGTTCTTTTTATCCTGGGTGCTGGTCAGCAATACAAAGTCTTTAGCTTTATCGTAAAACTTATCTTCGCTAATAATACCGTATTTAACAAACAGGCCAATGTCGCTCCATTTTTCTTCATAACCGGCGCGGTCGGCTTTAAACAAGTCTGAAAGTTTGTCAGCTACTTTTTTGGTGATATAGCTGTTGATCTTTTTTACGTTGCTATCTGCCTGCAGGAAGCTGCGCGATACATTCAGCGGGATATCAGGTGAATCGATAACTCCGTGTAACAGCATTAGGAATTCAGGGACGATATCTTTAACCTCATCGGTGATAAATACCTGGCGCGAGAACAATTTGATCTTGTTTTTCTGGAACTCAAAGTCATTCTTCACCTTAGGGAAGTATAACACGCCGGTAAGGTTAAACGGATAATCAACATTTAGATGTATCCAAAATAAAGGCTCTTCGCTAAATGGATATAATTCTTTATAAAAGTTCAGGTAATCTTCGTCTTTCAATTCAGACGGTTGCTTCGTCCAGATAGGGTTGGTATCGTTGATAATGTTATCAACCTCAACATCCTTTGTTTTTGGTTTGCCGTCAGCATCTTCGCCATCCGGTTCCTGCTCGGTATTAGTACCAAACTTAATTGGCACCGGAAGGAATTTGGCGTATTTATCCAGTATCTCCTGTAGTTTGTATTTGCTTAGGAACTCTTCTGATTCGGCGTTAATATGCAGGATAATATCGGTACCGCGGGTTGTGCGTTTGCCTGTGCTTATTTCAAATTCGGTACTGCCATCGCAAGTCCAATGCGCTGGCTCGGCGCCTTCCTGGTACGATAAGGTGTCGATCTCTACCTCATCGGCTACCATAAATGCCGAGTAGAAACCTAAACCAAAGCGCCCGATGATCTCATTTGCATCTTTAGCCTCTTTGAATTTCTCCATAAACTCGGTAGCGCCCGAGAACGCGATCTGATTAATATATTTTTTGATCTCGTCGGCAGTCATACCCAAACCGTTATCGGATATGGTAATAGTTTTTGCCTTTTCATCAAAGGATACCTCTACCTGTAAGTTACCCAGTTCGCCGCTGTATTGACCTAACGAAGCCAGGCGCTTTACCTTTTGGGTAGCATCAACAGCGTTTGATACCAGTTCGCGCAGAAATATCTCATTATCAGAATACAGGAATTTTTTAATGATAGGGAAGATGTTTTCGGTGTGAATCGAAATGGTGCCTTTTTCTTGCATAATATTATTGTTTATGTGTTTGTACGATTAATACAAGCACACTATCAATGCCCGTTCCAAAGACTGTAAGGTTGTCAAATTGGCAGGCTTACCAAGAGAAGATTCCCGAAAGGATTAATGTACTATACCACCCACCAATCTTTTACCAAATTTAATTGTGTTTTGGCACGGGTAATAGCGGTGTACCACCATTTGCAAAGTTCGGGCACATCCATGCCATACATGCTTTTATCAAGAAACAAAAATACCTCGTTCCATTCGCCGCCCTGCGATTTATGGCAGGTTACCCCGTAACCATAACTGGCCCGGATACAGTTCAAATATTCATCGTCTTTCCAGTTCTTTTTATATTCGGCACTATTAGATTTAATGTCTTTAATATTCATCCGGTTATTAAAATCAATCATCAGCAATTTTTGCTGTTCTGTATCCAATGTTCCTTTTTCACTATCCAATGCATCAAGTGATAGGAGTGTATCATACTCAATGTCCGACGCATGAGCTTTTATTCTTACTTTTTGAAAACGTAGCTCCATGCGGCTTTTATATTCGCCCAGTGCAAGCACGGTCACAAAATCGCCATTGGTGAGCGGTATTTTGTAGTTGTTTTGGGTTACCAGCAACACATCGCCGGTTTTTAAAGGAATATGCTGACTGCCATGCAAATCGCGGCGCATAGCTTTGTTAATGTTTTGCACCAGCTTATTGCTGCGGGCAATAGCCAGTGTTTGATTTGGCCCGGTTTTGCGGTATAGTTCGGAATACACCCTAAACATACTTTGGGTAGATTGATGCAGTTTTACATTATTTAATCCTGCGGCAGGTATTTTAATAAACCGGTTAGCCGAGTATTCGCTGCCCATGGCCCGAACGGCACTGGCCAATTTCAATACATCATTCCCTGCATCAGTACGTTCTATTTTTTGCAGGGTGAAGGAAATAGCTGTCCGGTTCTTTTTAGCCAGCCAATCCATATCCAGCGCCGGACTTAATTTTTGGCCAACAGGGGGCAACTGACACGGATCGCCTACAAAGATGATCTTATTTTTACCAGCCACTTCAAACAGATCGTCTAATAATACGCCTGAACCGAAGCTGGCAAAGTGATCATCGCGCCCGCTTTGTTCACCCGACATCATTGAGGCTTCGTCTACAATGTAAAGTATCTTGCCCTCATCGGGTATACGCAAAAGAAATTGCATACTCATTTGTGCGTTGTTAGCTGGGTCGTTGCCTTTAACCGCTGCGCTTTCCAGCCCTTCTACTTTGCTAAAGTTATATATTTCGCTGTGTACGGTCTTTGTATCGAAGCCGGTTTTACCCCGCAGTACCGATGCTGCCCTTCCGGTAGCCGCCAGCATACGGAAACTTAGTTTTTCTTCCTCCAGCCATTTACCCAGGTGCTGCATCAGGAAGGTTTTGCCCGTGCCTGCGTAACCTTTCAGTACAAAAGTATCGGCCGACGGATGTTCCAAAAACTTTTTAATAGCCTTAAATGCCAGCGTTTGTTCTTTATTTAAGGTAATTGTTACCGACATTAATGCAATGTTTTTGAATAATGCCGAAAAGTAAGCAGATGAATTTGAATATACAAGGAAAATACTAAAATATTTAGTATTTTCCTTGTCATTGTAAAAGCCAAAGACTGTGGGGTAGAGCGGCGCGGCAATCCCGTGATTTGAGTCGCTTACTACGAGATTGCTACGCTACGCTTACGATGATAAAACCGGGTTACACCAAATACTCAAACAAGGTTGGGTCCTCGTTCAATACCTTAACACCGAAGCGATGGGCATACATACGTTGCAACAGTCCATCATAATCATCAGCCGATTTTAGTTCGATGCCTACCAGGGCAGGGCCACTTTCACGTTCGGTTTTTTTGATAAATTCAAAGCGGGTAATATCATCGGTAGGGCTAAGTACACTATTTACAAATAGCTTCAATGCTCCCGGGCGTTGCGGGAAGGTGATGATGAAGTAATGTTTCAAACCTTCATACAACAACGATTTTTCTTTGATCTCCTGCATACGGTCTATATCATTATTACCGCCACTGACGATACAAACTACCTTTTTGCCTTTTATCTGTTCTTTGTAAACATCAAGCGCAGCTACTGATAGTGCGCCCGCAGGTTCAACCACAATGGCATCTTCGTTATATAATTTCAGAATGGATGTACATACTTTGCCTTCGGGTACCAGCTGCATATCGTCCAATATCCGGCTTCCAATCTCGTAAGTAAGCTGGCCAATACGTTTTACTGCCGCACCATCTACAAAGCGGTTTATCTTATCTAAAGTAACCGGTTGCCCCTGGCGCATAGCTTCCACCATTGATGGCGCACCTTCGGGTTCAACACCCAGTAAAAGGATATTGGGGTTTTGCTGCTTCAGGTAACTGCCCGTGCCTGCAGATAAACCGCCACCGCCAACGGGCATAATTACAGCTTCAACATCGGGCAGATCCTGTAATATCTCCACACCTACGGTTCCTTGTCCTTCTATCACCCGGTAATCATCAAATGGAGGGATAAAGGTCATTTCGTGCGCTTCAGTATAAGCCAGCGCCTCGTGCAGGCAATCGTCAAAAGTATCACCGGTTAAAACAATCTCAATATTACCGTTGCCAAACATTTCGGTTTGTTTTACCTTTTGCTTAGGCGTTATTTCAGGCATAAAAATTACGCCTTTAATTCCCAGCTTTTTGCAGGAATAAGCTACGCCCTGTGCATGGTTGCCCGCGCTGGCGCAAACCACACCATTCACCAGCTTATCAGCGCCCAACTGACTAATCATATTATAAGCGCCGCGCAACTTGTACGAACGCACAATTTGAAGGTCCTCGCGCTTCAAATATATTTCGCAATTGTATCGGTCAGATAATCGCTGGTTAAATTCTAAAGGCGTGCGTTTTACCACATCCTTCAATCGCGCGTAGGCCGATTCAAAATCCAGCTGATGTTTAGTTTCAGTTTCCATTATGCTTGTTTCACCATGCGGTGTGCCATTAAGCTTTGCAGATCGTTATCATCTATATCAAGCTTATTGTCGGCCAATGTTAAAAAGTTTTTGTATGTCTCGTTCAGTTCGTCCTTATCCAGCTTAAAGCCCAAACGCTCTAAATGGAATTTTAAAGCATGGCGACCACTACGTGCGGTTAGCACTATGCTGGCGCTTGGGAAGCCCACATCTTCAGGGCGCAGAATTTCGTAGTTCTCGCGGTTTTTCAGGAAGCCATCCTGGTGTATGCCCGAACTATGTGCAAAGGCATTGCTGCCCACAATGGCCTTGTTTGGCTGTACCGGCATACGCATTTGCTGGCTTACCATACGGCTCATTTCGTAAAAATTCTTTGCGTTAATGTTGGTATGTAATCCAAGCGAATGATGCGTTTTCAGGATCATCACTACTTCCTCAATAGAAGTATTACCTGCACGTTCGCCAATGCCGTTAATAGTGCCTTCAATTTGACGGGCACCGTTTTGCAGGCCGGCTATAGAGTTAGCGGTGGCTAAACCTAAATCGTTATGGCAATGCACAGAGATGATCGCTTTATCAATATTCTTCACATGCTCTTTCAGGTAAGCTATTTTGCTCCCATACTGATCGGGAAGGCAATAGCCATTGGTATCGGGGATGTTAACCACTGTAGCGCCAGCGGCAATAACAGCTTCAACCATTTGTGCAAGGAAGGCGATATCGGCACGACCGGCATCCTCGGCATAAAACTCAATATCTTCTACAGATTTTTTGGCATACTTAACAGCTTCTACGCCACGGGCCAAAATCTCCTCGCGGGTGCTGTTAAATTTGTGTTTAATATGCTGGTCTGACGATCCGATGCCGGTATGTATACGCGGATGTTTAGCGTATTTTAACGCCTCTATTGCTACATCAATGTCCGTTTTGTTAGCACGGGTAAGCGCGCAAACAGTTGGGTTTTTTACAGCTTTCGATATTTCTACTACGCTTAAAAAATCACCCGGGCTGGATACAGGGAAGCCTGCTTCAATAATATCTACGCCCAGCGCTTCCAGCTCGCGGGCAATTTCAATTTTTTCTGGGGTTGTCAATTGGCAGCCCGGTACTTGCTCGCCATCGCGCAGCGTGGTGTCAAATACATAAACGCGGTTGGGGTCGTGTAACATAGTCTTCTTTTTTTGTTGTACGTGATACGTAGTACGTTTTACGTTATTAGTTTAAATATTGCTGGACGTAAAACGTATTACGTCCAACGTATAACCTATTATTCCTTCACAGCGATGAATCGCAATCTTTTATAATCCGCATACCATTCGCCGTCTTTATTATAATCAGGTTCAAGTATGTCGGTAATTTCTTCCAGTATTTGTTTTAGTTCCGTTTCCGGGATGTTTTTAAAGAACGAGGGGCCAAACATATTCAGCCATTTGGCTACACCCTGGCGACCGCCCTGCAATAGGGTAGGCCTGTCAAAATGTGCGGTAAAGGTTACCCTGAAGCCCGCGGCCTCAAGTTTGGCAGTGTATTCCGCAGTTGATGGGAAATACCAGGGGTTATTCGCTTTATTAGCGCCATAACCATACTTATCAAGCACAGTTGTAGTGGCTGCAATAATCTGCGCCATATTTCCTTTACCACCCATCTCGGCTACAAACCGGCCACCTGGCTTAAGGCTGTTGTAAACATTTTTTATAACAGCATCAGCATCTTTTATCCAATGTAATGTGGCGTTGCTAAAAACAGCGTCAAACGGATCATCGAAATGGAATGACTTACCATCCACTACCACAAAATCCACATCAGGGTATTCAGTTTTTGCTTTCACTATCATTTCCGGCGACGCATCGGCACCGATAACTATGCCACCCTGCGCTTTTATCTGACTGGCCAGGTAACCTGTACCGCAACCCAGATCAAGCACATGCTCGCCCGGTTTTACATTAAGTAATTCCAGCACATTCTCGCCGTATTGAAATACGAAAGAATGTTTTGAATCATATAAATCTGCGTTCCATTTCATCTGTTCAGTCATTGGTCATTTGCTTCGCAGTCATTAGTCATTGGGGCATTTTCATTTGCATATCTGCATATTCGCACATCTGCACATTATAAAAACTCCAACACCTTTTGCCCCATGGCTTTGGTGCCTAATATTTTTGTTTTATCGGTATTGGCATCGGCAATGTCGCCGGTGCGGTAGCCGTCTTTTAGTACCTTGTCTATGGCTGCGGTTACCTGTTTGGCTTCCTCTTTCAAGCCGAAGCTGATCTCCAGCATCAGGGCAACCGATAGGATGGAGGCCAGCGGATTGGCTTTGTCCTGCCCGGCAATATCATGTGCCGAACCATGGATAGGTTCAAAGAAACCTGTACCATCGCCAACCGAAGCTGAAGCCAGCATCCCCATTGAACCTGCAATTTGCGATGCTTCGTCAGTCAGGATATCGCCGAAAAGATTTGCAGTAAGTACCACATCAAACTTCTTTGGGTTTTTTACCAGCTGCATGGCGGCGTTATCGATAAACATGTGCTCTGTTTCTACATCAGGATATTGTGGCGCCAGTTCCTGTACCACCTCGCGCCATAGGCGTGATGCCTCCAATACGTTAGCCTTATCTACCGAACATAACCTTTTGCTACGCACGCGGGCAGCCTCGTAAGCCTTGCGGGCAATACGTTCTACTTCATAACGGTGATAGATCATCAGGTCGGATGCGGTATTCCTGTCTTCGCTGCGTTTCTTTTCGCCGAAATAAACGTCGCCGGTCAGTTCGCGGAAGAACAGGATATCGGTGCCACGCAAAACCTCGGGTTTCAGGCTCGATGCGTCCAGCAGTTCATCAAACAGCATTATAGGGCGCAGGTTGGCGTATAAACCAAGCTCCTTACGTATCTTTAATAAACCCTGCTCAGGGCGTACTTTAGCCGATGGGTCGTTATCATACTTAATGTGACCGATGGCGCCAAACAGAATAGCATCGCTGGCTTTGGCTTTTGCCAACGTTTCATCAGGCAGTGGGTTGCCGGTAGCCTCGATGCCTGCATGACCCATTAACGCCTCGCCATAAGTAAACTCGTGACCGAACTTTTCGGCTATCTTTTCCAGTACGGCTTTACCCCAGGTGGTAACTTCGGGGCCTATGCCATCGCCGGGTATTACTAATATGTTTTTTTTAAGTGCCATGTTATTTTATATCGTCATGCCGAAACGAGTTCGACATGACGTACTTTGTTAATATTTACCTGTTACTTTCAAATTCTTCAATCAATTCCTTCTTGCTCAGCACATAATCAATATCATCATAACCATTGGTCATGCAGGCTTTTTTGTATGGATTGATCTCGAAGTTTTCCATTTCGCCGGTTGCAGATATTTTAATGAATTGATCTACCAGGTCAATCTCCACTTGCGCATGCGGGTCGGCTTCCACGGCAGCAAATAGTTTAGCTAAAAACCCGTCGCTTACCTGTACGGGTAGTAGGCCGTTATTCAAAGCATTGCCTTTAAAAATATCGGCGAAAAAGCTGCTCACTACGGCGTCAAAACCATAATCGGCAATGGCCCAGGCGGCGTGCTCACGGCTGCTGCCGCAACCAAAGTTTTTGGCAGCCAGTAATATCTTGCCCGAGTAAAGTGGGTCGTTCAGTATGAAATCCCGTTTAGGATTATCATTCTCGTCAAAGCGCCAATCGCGAAACAGATTATTGCCAAAGCCATCGCGGGTGGTTGCTTTTAGGAACCTGGCCGGGATGATCTGGTCGGTATCGATGTTCTCGATATTAACCGGAACTACCGTGCTTTGTATATGTTTGAATATCTTGGTACTCATACTAATTCCTCCTCTTTCAAAAACTGACGGATATCAGTCACCACACCAGTTATTGCTGATGCGGCCGCAGTAAGCGGACTGGCTAAAAACGTGCGGGAGTTTGGCCCCTGACGGCCTTCAAAGTTCCTGTTTGATGTAGATACGCAGTATTTACCTGCAGGTATCTTGTCTTCGTTCATGCCTAAACAAGCGCTGCAACCTGGTTCACGCAAAGGGAAGCCGGCGGCTTCAAATATTTTGTCTAACCCTTCGCGTATGGCTTGTTCCTGTACTTGTTTTGAACCGGGAACTACCCAAACTGTTACGTTATCGGCCTTGTGTTTACCTTTAACAAACTCGGCCACCTGGCGCAGATCTTCAATGCGCGAATTGGTACAGCTGCCAATAAATACATAATCTACAGGCTTGCCCAATAATGGCTCAGCATCGTGGATACCCATATAATTCAGGGCTTTGGTGTAAGACGGTTGCTCGGCTTTCTCCACATCGGTAGTGGCTGGTACATTTTGTGTAACGCCAATACCCATGCCCGGGTTAGTACCATAGGTGATCATCGGTTCAATATCCGCCGCGTCAAAGCTTAATACTTTATCAAAGTCGGCGTCTTCATCACTGTAAAGTGTTTGCCAGTAAGCTACCGCTTTATCCCAAGCCTCGCCTTTAGGGGCAAATTCGCGGCCTTTTACGTAGTTAATGGTTGTTTCATCTGGTGCTATCAAACCGCAACGTGCGCCCATTTCAATACTCATGTTGCAGATGGTCATACGGCCTTCCATGCTTAACGAGCGGATGGTATCACCAGCGTACTCAACCGCGTAGCCTGTACCGCCCGCGGCTGATATTTTAGAGATGATATATAGGATAATATCCTTAGCGCCAACGCCTTTTTGCAGCTGGCCGTTAACTTCAATTTTCATGCGTTTTGGGCGCGATTGCAGCAAGCATTGCGTTGCCAAAACCTGTTCAACCTGCGATGTGCCTATACCAAACGCGATAGCGCCAAAGGCGCCATGGGTTGAGGTATGGCTGTCGCCGCAAACGTAAGTGCAACCGGGGCGGGTAATGCCTAATTCGGGCCCTATTACGTGCACAATACCCTGGAAGGGATGGCCTAAGCCATAAAGCTCAATACCAAACTCAGCACAGTTCTTGGTCAGCATATCTACCTGGTAACGCGAAAGCTCTTCCTTTATCGGCAGATGCTGGTCCCAGGTAGGCACGTTATGATCGGCTGTTGCCACAGTTTGCTTTGGCCTGAAAACAGGCAATCCACGCTTACGTAGCCCATCAAATGCCTGCGGACTGGTAACCTCGTGGATGAAATGTGTATCGATATATAATATATCTGGAAAGCCTTCAGCGCTACTGACGACATGTGCATCCCAGATCTTATCAAATAATGTTTGTCCCATTGTTTATTTGCTTTTTAAGCCTCACCCCAACCCCTCTCCAGAGGAGAGGGGCTAATAGTGAGACGAGTATTTTTTAAATCCTCTCCTCTGGAGAGGATTTAGATGAGGCTCTATTACGCTTCTACAGCTTGGTTCTCAGGGCGTAAGCTACGTACAGTTTTACCGGCTTGCCACATTTCGCTATCGCGCAGTTCTTTTAATTCTGCATCCAGTTTCTCGCGATAATCTGGCTTGCTGTTGCTATCGATAGATTTTTGTGATTCTTTACCTGTAGCAACACTATCGTATAATTCCTCAAATACTGGTTTGGTAGCGTCACGGAATTTTTTCCACCAATCCAAAGCGCCACGCTGTGCAGTGGTTGAGCAGTTGGCGTACATCCAATCCATGCCGTTTTCAGCTACCAGTGGCATTAACGACTGGGTTAACTCTTCAACAGTCTCGTTGAAAGCTTCAGAAGGCGAGTGGCCTTTGCTGCGCAAAACTTCATACTGTGCAGCGAAAATACCTTGCACACAACCCATCAGGGTACCACGTTCGCCGGTTAAATCGCTGTAAACTTCTTTACGGAAATCAGTTTCAAACAGGTAACCGCTGCCTACCGCAATGCCTAAAGCAATTACACGGTCTTTAGCTTTTCCGGTCGCATCCTGGAAGATAGCATAGCTTGAATTTAAGCCACGACCCTGCAGGAACATACGGCGCAGTGAAGTACCTGAGCCTTTTGGCGCTACCAGGAACACGTCTACATCGGCAGGGGGAACAATGCCTGTCTGCTCTTTAAACGTGATACCAAAACCGTGAGAAAAATATAGGGCTTTACCAGGGGTAAGGTGCTTTTTAACAGTTGGCCAAAGTTCAATTTGTGCCGCGTCGCTTAGCAGGTAGCAAATAATGGTGCCACGCTCTAAAGCTTCTTCAATTTCAAAAAGGGTTTCGCCCGGAACAAAGCCATCGCTGATTGCTTTGTCCCATGTTTTTGAATTTTTACGCTGACCAACAATTACGTTAATACCATTGTCTTTTTGGTTAAGCGCCTGGCCAGGACCCTGAACACCGTAGCCAATTACCGCTACAACTTCATCTTTTAATACTTCCTGTGCTTTTGATAACGGGAACTCTTCGCGGGTTACTACGTTCTCTTCAGTGCCGCCGAAATTTAGTTTTGCCATGATTTTTTGATTTGTGATTTCACCGATGCTTGATTGATTTCACCGATGATTTTTATTGTTTTATTTTTTGATTACTCTGATTACTTTTTTGATCCACAGATTTTCAACTAATCTCTAATTAACTAATCTCCAATCTCTGATGCCTTACATACTGAACACCTTTTGTCCCTGGTTCAGGTATTCATTCTCTATTACGTCTTCACCAGGTTCCAAACGCTCAAATTCACGCAGTTTAGAATTGAAGCCTTCGCTGTCTTTAATAATGGCTACACGCGCGCTGCGTACAAACTCAATTAGGCCGTAAGGTTGCAGTATTTTAATTAACGCGTCAGTTTCTTCACGATGGCCTGTGGTTTCAAATACTGTGTAATCCTTGCGGATCACTACCGCGCGGGCGCCATTCTCGCGCAATAAACGTTCAACGCTTACTTGTTCCGCAATTACATCTGTCGCCACTTTGTAAAGGGCCAGTTCCTGCCATATCACATCCTCGTTAGTGTGATAGTACACTTTTAACACCTCCACTTGTTTTTCAATCTGGCGCGATATTTTGCGTACCACTTCTTCCGATTCCGTAATTACAATATTGAAACGGTGGATCTTATCTATCTCCGATGGAGAAGTATTCAGGCTGTCGATATTGATCTTACGGCGGGTAAATATGATAGCAATACGGTTCAGTAAGCCTATCTGGTTTTCTGTATACACCGTAATGTTAAATTCCTGTTTGATATCTTGGTCGCTCATTGTTTTAATTTAGGGTGTGATTACTTTAACCTTATTTCGCTTACGCTGCAACCTTGCGGCACCATTGGGAATACATTATTCTCTTTAGTTACCATAACTTCCAGCAGATACGATCCTTTGTGTTCCAGCATTTCTTTCAGCGCGCCTGACAGGTCTGCACGGTCAGAGATTGATTTACCATCAATACCGTAACCTTTGGCCACCATTACAAAATCAGGACTTTGGATATCTACAAAAGAATAGCGGCGCTCGTTAAACAATTCCTGCCATTGGCGCACCATACCCAGGAAACGATTGTTCAGGATTAATATCTTCACATCAATACCTGATTGCATAATGGTACCCATTTCCTGTAGTGTCATCTGGAAACCGCCATCACCAATTACGGCTACTACAGTGCGTTCCTGCGCGCCAAATTTTGCGCCTATGGCCGCTGGCAAAGCAAACCCCATAGTGCCTAAACCACCACTGGTTACGTTGCTGCGCGTTTTATTTAACTGGGCATAACGGCAAGCCACCATTTGGTGCTGACCAACATCGGTCACAATAACAGCCTCGCCGTGGGTTAGGTCGTTTAGTTGTTTGATGACTTCGCCCATGGTCATTTCGCCGCTTTGCGGGTTCAGCTCAGCATTGATCACCTGGTTAATTTCTTCCTGCTCGTATTCCTTAAATTTTGCTAACCAGGCTGAGTGATCGTTTGATTTGATTAGTTCAGTCAGCATCGGTAGGGTTTCCTTGCAGTCTCCCCAAACCGGTACAGTCGATTTTACGTTTTTATCAATTTCCGCCGGGTCAATATCCAAATGAACAACCTTAGCCTGCTTGGCATATTTATCTAAACGGCCTGTTACACGGTCGTCAAAGCGCATCCCTATAGCAATCAATACATCACATTCGTTAGTCAATACGTTCGGGCCATAGTTGCCGTGCATACCCAGCATACCAACGTTTAATGGGTGACCTGTTGGGATAGCGCCAGCGCCTAAAACCGTCCAGGCGGCAGGAATACCGCTTTTCTCTACAAAGGCTTTGAATTCCTGTTCGGCACTGCCCAAAATCACACCCTGACCAAACAGGATAAATGGTTTTTTAGCGCTGTTGATCAGATCGGCTGCCTGCTTTATGTATTCCGGGCGTACTATAGGTTTTGGCCTGTAGCTGCGGATATGATTGCAGGGGGTATAGCCTTCAAAATTGAATTTCTGTATCTGCGCATTCTTGGTAATGTCGATCAGCACTGGCCCCGGGCGACCGCTGCGTGCAATATAAAATGCCTTAGCAATAACCTCGGGTATTTCGTTGGCATCGGTCACCTGGTAATTCCATTTGGTAACCGGGGTAGTAATGTTAATCACATCGGTTTCCTGGAAGGCATCGGTACCTAAAAGGTGTGCGAATACCTGGCCGGTGATACATACCAAAGGAGTGCTGTCAATCTGCGCATCGGCTAAACCGGTAACCAGGTTGGTTGCGCCGGGGCCGCTGGTAGCAAATACTACACCTACCTTGCCTGATGTGCGGGCATAACCCTGACCGGCGTGTATGCCGCCTTGTTCGTGGCGGACCAGTATGTGGTTTAATTTGTCCTTGTAATCGAACAAGGCATCGTATATAGGCATAATGGCACCACCGGGGTAGCCAAAAATGGTATCCACACCCTCGACAATCAGCGCTTCTAATAAAGCCGCCGATCCTGATAGTTCAATTGCCGGGGATTTCACAGATGTTTGTGTGATCTCACCGATTTCCTGCTGTGCTATATCCATGTTATTATATTTTTTGCCCCCCGACCCCTAAAGGGGAGAGCGAGTTATTAAATTTGTTATCCTATTCCCCTTCAGGGGTTAGGGGTTTACATCTCATCCGTCACACAGCCTTCCGCGGCCGATGTTACAGTTTTTGCATAGCGGTATAACAGGCCTTTGCTTACTTTAAGGGCCGGTTGTTGCCAGGCTGCTTTACGTGCGGCTAACTCCTCGTCGGATAAGATCACATTGATCTTATTGGTTGTTGCGTCAATAATGATCTTATCATCATCGTTAATTAACCCTATGGCACCGCCATCAAAAGCTTCGGGGGTGATGTGGCCTACCACAAAACCATGTGTGCCGCCACTGAAACGCCCATCGGTAATTAACGCTACCGAACTGCCCAAACCCGCGCCAAAAATGGCCGATGTTGGTTTAAGCATTTCGGGCATACCCGGCGCGCCTTTAGGGCCCACGTTGCGGATAACCACCACATCACCTTTTTTGACTCGGCCGCTTTGTATACCAGCTATTAGTTCAAATTCGCCATCAAACACGCGGGCAGGGCCTTCAAAATGGGTTCCCTCTTTACCGCTAATTTTGGCTACGCTGCCACCTTCAGCAATATTGCCGTAAAGTATTTGCAGGTGGCCGGTGGCTTTAACCGGCTTTTCAACCGGCCATATGATTTTTTGATCGTTAAACTCCAGTTCAGGTACATCAGCCAGGTTTTCGGCAATAGTTTTGCCGGTAACGGTCAGGCAATCGCCATGTAACCAGCCTTGCGCAAGGCAATATTTCATTACCGCGGGCACGCCGCCAATATTGTGCAGGTCTTCCATCATATATTTACCGCTTGGCTTCATATCGGCTAATACAGGTATGCGGTTACTTACCGCCTGGAAATCGTCCTGGGTTAATTTAACGCCAACGCTTTTAGCCATAGCTATCATGTGCAATACCGCGTTGGTGCTGCCGCCCAATACCATAATTACCACAATAGCATTTTCAAATGCTTCGCGGGTCATGATATCGCTTGGTTTAATATCCTTCTCTAACAGAATTTTAATAGCTTTGCCGGCAGCTAAGCATTCCGCTTTTTTCTCAGCGCTTAATGCCGGGTTAGAAGAGGAGTAAGGTAAGCTCATGCCCAAAGCCTCGATAGCGGCAGCCATGGTATTAGCTGTATATATACCGCCACAAGCGCCAGCGCTTGGACAAGCGTTTTTAATTACGCCCATAAAATCCTCAGGAGAAATTTGCCCGGCTATTTTCTTACCAAGGGCCTCGAAAGCCGATACGATGTTCAGGTCTTCACCTTTATAATGGCCAGGCTTGATAGTACCACCGTATACCATGATAGAGGGACGGTTTAACCTGCCCATAGCCATAATAGAACCGGGCATGTTTTTATCGCAGCCCGGCAGGGTAATTAAACCATCATAATATTGCGCACCGGTTACGGCTTCTATAGAATCGGCAATAATATCGCGGCTCACAAGCGAGTAACGCATACCCTCGGTACCGTTGCTCATACCGTCGCTTACACCAATGGTGTGGAATATCAAACCAACCAGGTCTTCGGCCCAGATGCCTTCTTTAACAATCTTGGCCAGGTCATTCAGGTGCATATTACAGGTGTTCCCATCGTAACCCATACTGGCTACGCCCACCTGCGCTTTTTTCATGTCATCATCCGTTAAGCCAATACCGTATAACATGGCTTGCGCGGCAGGTTGGGTAGGGTCCTGTGTGAAGGTTTTGCTATACTTATTTAGTTCTATGGCTTCGCCGGTTGTTTTCGGATTCATGCGGTATTTGTATATATATATTATTCGGTTGACCTGTTATTTTAACTGTACATTAAATGAGTTTTAAACTATTTAGTTGTACGCTTTGGCAGATCAGGTTTTATGACATTTTGTATATCTGTAAGGTAGGCAGATGTGATTGCGGAGACAATAGCGCAAAGTGATTTTTTTAAATAAGAATATTATATCGAATAAGGAAATTTAATAGAATTATATTCTTTAAAAATTAAAAATATCAATATATAAAATTTATCAATTTATACCAAAGTTAAAATTGGTATTCGGTATAGTTTTTATGCATGCATAGCATAGGGGTCAAATTTCGGCGTGAAATGGGAAATGTAGTAGGGAATGTTCTGGAATTCTTTTTTGTTTTGATACAGAAGGAATGGGATTTACACAATGAGTCCATGAAACGTTTTGCTGCGTTCCCCGCAATGGCGTGCTGTTTCTAATCAATGACAAAAAAGCCCTTCCGATTATCGGAAGGGCTTTTCAAATTTTCTTTATTATTCCTGGAAAATCCGCCATTCAGCAGTGGTCAAATTAGAGCCATCCTCTGTTAAAATGATATTGAGCTTAACAAAACGGGCGGTTACCTTGGGGAATGTGCTTTTTTCAATAGTGCTGAAACTTTTGGTTTTTTCATATGCCAATTGCCAGGTGGTGCCATCATCCGAATATAGTAGCTGATATTTGGCAATTACATCGGCCCGGTTCCAAAATATGCGCATTGCGTTGAAATCTTTTGCTGTGCCAAGGTCGGCGCTTAGCCATATGTTTAGGTCGGTACGATCGCTGGCTGCCGGTTGCCAGTAAGTATCCAGGTCGTCATCCACCGCAGCCGATCCTTTATTGCCACTTAGTTCGCTGCTGGCGGTAATGGTTTTAAACAGAGTAATACTTTCCGGATCTACAGGTACTGTGGCGGGTGCAGGTGCCGGATCGGGTGTTGGTTCATTCAGCTTTTCAGGTTTTACCAGGTCGTAAGTAGTGGCAATGCGCGGCCGGCCTACGTAATTAGTAATCAGCTGTGCATCGCCGCCATAAACGCCCCATTTTGGGTCGCAGTATTCCGCATCAAGTGTCCTGCCATAATAGCGCTGCGTGCCGCCTTTAAGTGTCTGCTTTTCATCATTATACCAAAATTCAATAAAACCGATAGTGCCGTCGCGAGATATCTTTAATCTGAGTACAAAGCGGTTCCAGGCATTTATTTTTAGTGGGGTTTTCCAAAGCTCGGTACCCACTTGTCCGGGTGCGTAATGCATCAGATGAATATCGCCGCCGGTAGTTGTACTGATAATAATGGGGAAGTTTTGTTGCATATCGCTGCCGTAAGCTTTCCATTGAAATACAGCATTGGTATTGATATTAGGCGGCATGCTGACTTTGCAGCGCCAGCCGATGTAAATATCATCACCTTCCTGTGCCTGAAACCCATTGGCAGCGTGCGATTCGGTGCGGTGGCTGCCCAGTGGTTTGGTGAATTTCCATACGGTTCCGTAAGTTGGGTCGTTTACTGTGGTAATAGTCCCTTCGCCCTCTATGTTTGATGCAACCTTCCATATGGAAGTACCTTTAGATGCATCACCATCCCAAAGCAGTTTACCCGGTACTTCAGGCGTTGTAACCACCGGTGTTTCGCCGGTCAGCGTTGGCTCAGCCTTTTTCTTCTTACAGGATAAAAAACACAAAATAATGCATACAACAATAAATAGATTTTTCATGATGGCAGATCATTTGGTTAGTAACACCAAGTAATTAAATTATTATCATCAAATAGTGCCCTATTTTGGTTTAATCTTAAGCAATATTAACTAATACGTAATCCTGGTTTTCGAACACCAAAAAAGCCCTTCCGAATAATCGAAAGGGCTTTCATAATCTATTAAAGCTGTTTATTAGCGGTGGGTAATACCCTCGGCTAATACAATCACTTTGTTGTTAGAAGCTTCCACAACGCCGCCTTGTATAAAAAAAATATCTTCTGTTTTACCAGCGCTGCGTACAGTTAATTTACCATCTTCTAAAGTAGAGATGATAGGGGCGTGGTGGTTCAGTATTTCAAATGATCCCATGGTACCCGGCAAGGTGATAGAATTTACTTCGCCTTCGAATACTTTTTTATCGGGAGTTAGGATTTCTAAAATCATTCTTTAATGTGCATATGTGCAAATATGCAAATATGCAGATGCTTAATTCGCACATCTGCATATCCGCATATTTGCATATTTATGAATTAGCTTCCGCTAACAGTTTTTTACCTTTTTCAATGGCATCTTCAATGCTGCCTACTAAGTTAAAGGCTGCTTCCGGATACTCGTCAACTTCACCATCCATAATCATGTTGAAACCTTTGATGGTTTCTTTAATGTCAACCAATACACCTTTTAAACCAGTGAATTGCTCGGCCACGTGGAATGGCTGTGAAAGGAAACGTTGTACACGGCGTGCGCGCGATACGGTTAACTTATCTTCTTCGGAAAGCTCGTCCATACCCAAAATCGCGATGATATCCTGTAACTCTTTGTAGCGTTGCAGAATTTCTTTTACGCGTTGTGCAGTATTGTAGTGCTCGTCACCTAAAATAGCAGCGCTAAGGATACGTGAGGTTGAATCCAGGGGATCCACCGCAGGGTAAATACCCAACTCGGCAATTTTACGTGAAAGTACGGTAGTAGCATCTAAGTGGGCAAATGTTGTTGCCGGTGCAGGGTCGGTCAAGTCATCCGCAGGTACATAAACGGCCTGTACAGATGTGATTGAACCACGTTTTGTCGACGTGATACGTTCCTGCATCATACCCATTTCAGTAGCAAGGGTTGGCTGGTAACCTACCGCTGAAGGCATACGGCCTAACAACGCTGATACTTCAGAACCTGCCTGGGTGAAACGGAAAATGTTATCGATAAAGAAAAGGATATCGCGGCCTTTACCTTCAGCATCACCATCACGGAAATATTCCGCAAGGGTTAAGCCTGATAAAGCCACACGTGCACGTGCACCTGGGGGCTCGTTCATCTGGCCGAATACGAAGGTCGCTTTAGATTCCTTCATTTCGTTCATATCAACTTTGCTCAGATCCCAGCCACCCTCTTCCATGGAGTGCATAAACTCTTCGCCGTATTTTATAATGCCCGATTCCAGCATCTCACGCAATAAGTCGTTACCTTCACGTGTACGCTCGCCAACACCTGCAAATACTGATAAACCAGAATATGCTTTAGCGATGTTGTTGATCAGTTCCTGGATCAATACAGTTTTACCTACACCCGCACCACCAAACAAACCAATTTTACCACCTTTTGCATAGGGCTCTAACAAGTCGATAACCTTAATACCTGTAAAAAGTACTTCAGATTCGGTTGAAAGGTCCTCAAAACGCGGAGGTTGGTTGTGGATAGGGCGGCCACCAGTTTTATCAAGGGTTGCAAGTCCGTCAATCGGATCGCCAACGACGTTAAATACACGGCCTTTAATGTTATCACCAATTGGCATGGTAATAGCAGCTTCTAAGTCAACTACGGGCATACCGCGCAGCAAACCATCGGTCGAATCCATCGCTACAGCACGTACACGGTCTTCACCTAAGTGCTGCTGAACTTCAAGAATAATTTTTTGTCCGTTGTCTTTGGTGATTTCCAAAGCGTCAAAGATACGTGGCAGGTGCGCGTCGTCAGCAAAGCTAACGTCAACTACCGGACCGATGATCTGAGATATTTTTCCAATATTGGGCATAAATAACCTGGTATTTAAAGTATTTTGTTAAACTATTGGCGCCCTGTAAACAGGGTGCTATTTAAGTGGTGCAAAGTTATGCTTTTATGCCGATAAAAAAATACCTGTTTAAAAATTTTTGTAAGAAGTTTTAATAGAGTGCAAGCTAAGGCATGTGTTGCTATAGATACCCCTGTTTTACTGACTAAGCATGTGAGGGGGCTATCTTTTGGAAAAGGAAAAAGAGGAAAACTTGAGCTATTTTTTTAAAGTTTATATTTAAGTATTATAATATTCTTTAGAAAATGATTGGTTATGTTTTCATGGCTGCTGTCGCCCCGCTATCCACTGCAAGTCCTCACTTCGCTGCGCTATGTTCCGGGCTTTCCGTTGCTATCGGGTTTATAAGCAATGGCTTTTTAAAACTCCAGTACAATCTTCCCAATGTGTTCGCTGCTTTCCATTAGTCGGTGCGCATCAGCGGCTTCGTTAGCCGGGAATACCTTATATATAACAGGCTTTATTTTCTCCGATTGGAGTAATGGCCAGATATGTTTTTCCAATTCTTTGGCAATTGCGCTTTTAAATTCCACGTCGCGGTTGCGCAAGGTAGAACCTGTTATGGTTAAGCGCTTGCGCATTACTAAGGATAAGTCAACCTGCACATCTTTCCCATTCATGGTATTTATTATCACTAATCGACCGTCATTGGCCAGGCATTGCAGGTTATTTGGTGTATAATCGCCGCCAATCATATCTAATATTACATCCACGCCTTTGCCATCGGTCAGGCGGTTTATTTCATCCCTAAAATTTTGTGTTTTATAATTTATGGCTTTATAGGCACCCAGGTCATCGCAGAATTTGCATTTTTCATCACTGCCGGCAGTTACATAAACTTTATTGCCCAATGCTTTCGCCATTTGAATAGCTGTTACGCCAATGCCACTGCTACCACCATGCGCCAGCAAACTTTCGCCGGGTTGTATGCGGGCCCGATCAAAGACATTGCTCCATACTGTAAAGAATGTTTCCGGGAGTGAGGCGGCTTCCACAAAACTTAAATTATCAGGAACGGGGAGGCACTGGCCTTCAGGGGCACTACAGTATTCGGCATAACCGCCACCAATAACTAAGGCACAAACTTTGTCGCCAACCTTCCAGCGGGTAACGTTACTACCAACGGCTTCTATAGTTCCGGCTACCTCCAATCCGGGAATATCCTGTGGTGCACCAGGTGGTGGGGGATAATTGCCTTTGCGTTGGGCAACATCGGGCCGGTTAATACCTGCGGCATGTACCTTTATTAATACCTCGCCATTGCCGGGCATGGGCTTAGGTCTCTCTGTCAATTCTAAAACTTCGGGGCCGCCAGGCTGAGTAATAATGATGGCTTTTATCATAACTATGCTGTGTGATGGTACAATCTGTGGTTTTGTGTGTATCTTAACATTTCCAACTTTAAGCTAACATTTATTATGAAGAAAAGCTTTACCATTTTAATTCTTTTTTGTGCCGCTTCCAGGTTGTTATATGCGCAAGACCGCGATGTAAGCTATGTAAGTTCTGGCGGGCCTTTGAAGCCTTTACAAGCCATTATGGATATTCGACATAATACGCTGGCGCTTGATGTTAATATTAATAAACAAACTATTGAAGGTTATGCCGAAATTGACCTGGTGCTATCGAAACCCACGGACACTTTATTGTTTGACCTGGTGCATTTGCTAACCGTGCATAAAACAGTGGTTAACAACACAAATCAATCTTTTTCGCAAAAAAATGACCTGATCTATATTATTAATAAAAATGGGTATAAACCTGGCAAACACACGATTAGGATATATTACGGAGGCATGCCACCCATAGGCAAGCGACCACCCTGGGAAGGCGGTTTCACTTGGAAAACAGACAAACATGGTAATCCCTGGGTATCCATCAATGTACAGTTGCAGGGAGCTAAAATGTATTATCCATGTAAAGATCACCCCAGTGATGAGCCCAATGAAGGTGTGGACTTGTTCATCACTATACCCAAAGGTTTATCGGTTGCCGGTCCAGGCTTATTGCAAGGCGTAAAAACAGCAGCTAACAATAAGGCTACCTGGCATTGGAAAACTAATTATACAATTAGTAATTACACCGTTGTATTCAATATAGGTAAATATAAAGTTTACACTCGTCCATACACCACCAGCAAGGGGCATACAGTGCCTATACAATTTTATGTGTTGGAAGAGGACAGTATCCATGCCAACGAAGTATTGGACATGCGCGTGCGCGATACCCGGATGATGGAGAAGTATTTTGGCGAATATCCCTGGTATAAGGAAAAGATAGGCATCGCGGAGGTGCCGAATTCAGGAATGGAGCACCAAACTATGGTTACTTACAGTGGTACGTTCAAATATGATCAGTATCGCGGCGGAGTTAAATTTTCCTCCGAGATGTTTCATGAATTTGCGCACGAATGGTGGGCCAATAAAATCACTAATTGGGATTGGTCGCACATGTGGATACAGGAGGGGTCGGCCACCTATGCCGAGGCTTTATTTTTCAGGGATAAACTTGGCGAACAAGGTTACGATTCGGTAATGATCCGCAAACGTGCGGGTATCAGAGCACTTAAACCGGTAATATCTGATAGCAGCGCATATTTAAACTCACATTATAATACCGATATGTATACAAAGGGTGCTTTCTTACTGCATACTTTACGTTTTGTGTTGGGCGATAATGTGTTTTTCCCCGCGATTAAAAAATTTGTAGAAGATGTACAATACCCATATGATAAATATTTTACTACCGATGAAGTGGAACGATATTATTCAGGTTACTATGGTAAAAGCTTAAAACCATTATTCGATTTTTATTTGAAAACTACCAGAACAATGGATTTTGAACTTGCCCAAGCTGCGCCGGGTAATTATTATTTAACTATTAAGAATAGCCCTATGGAATTGCCGTTGGATATAGCTACTGATACGGGTATAATACATACTAAGATACCTTTTGCTACACGTTTTAACATCAAAAGCAAAACAGTGCCTGTGATTGATCCTAAACAGTATTATTATAAAACAGTATTGCTAAAATGAGAGAGGGGGCATGAATAATGATAAGTCCTGATAAATAGCTGATGAGCTTGCGCAGACTATTTTAAGGCCGAAGACAACCTGCAGTTTCATTAAATTATCAGAAGATTTACCTGATTTTGAAGCTATTGCCGAAAAGGTTAAGTAAATTTCAAAAAATATTTCAACTGATTGCAAAATTATTCTATTTTTGCAGTCCGTTAAAAAAGGCATTGGTGCCAATAACGGAAAGGTTCTTTTTTATAAAACAACCAATGCACTTGTAGCTCAACTGGATAGAGCATCTCACTACGGATGAGAAGGTTTGGGGTTCGAATCCCTACAAGTGCACTCAACGCTAAGCCTTTCAGTATTATATTGAAAGGCTTTTAACTTTAAATCAAAGGATGCTGAACTTAGTATTGTTTGGTCCACCCGGGGCCGGTAAGGGTACTCAATCTCAAAAACTTATTGAAAAATATGGGTTGATTCATCTATCAACAGGCGATTTGTTGCGTGGTGAGATTTCCCAGGGCACTGCTTTAGGTTTAGAAGCTAAAAAGCTGATGGATGAAGGCAAACTGGTGCCCGATGAGGTTGTTATTGGCATGATCAGTAATAAACTGGATACTAACAAAGGCGCCAAAGGCTTTATTTTTGACGGTTTCCCGCGTACTGTTGCACAGGCTGAAGCGCTGGATAGCTTATTAACCAGTAAAGGGTCAGCCATTTCGGGTATGATAGCGTTAGAAGTAAATGATGACGAATTGGAACATCGGTTACTACTGCGTGGCAAAGAATCTGGCCGCCCGGATGATGCTAACCCCGAGGTTATCCGCAAGCGCATAGTTGAATACAATAACAAAACAGCACCTGTTGCTGATTTTTATAAAAAACAAAACAAGTTTAAAAGCATTAATGGTATAGGTTCCATCAACGAAATATTTGATGCGATAACCAACGTTATTGCTGCTTATTAATATTAGTCCGAAAGTCGGCAAGGCCGGAAGTCCGAAAGTTAGAAGCATTGTTTCTGTTCTTTCGGACTTTCCGTCTTTCAGACTTCCCGACTTAACTAAATATATATGTCCCAAGGTTCAAATTTTGTTGATTACGTAAAAATATGCTGCCGCTCCGGTAAAGGCGGTGCAGGCTCAACGCATTTGCACCGCGATAAATTCACGGCAACCGGCGGCCCTGATGGCGGCGACGGCGGTCGTGGCGGGCATGTTATTATTAAAGGCAATGCCCAGCTTTGGACATTGTTGCACCTTAAATATCGTAAACACGTAATTGCCGGCGATGGCGAAGGCGGTGGCAGTTCACTGCGTTCGGGCAAAACAGGCCGCGATGAAATATTAGAAGTGCCGCTGGGTACTATTGCCAAAAATGCTGAAACTGATGAGATACTGTTTGAGATCACCAAAGATGGTGAAACCAAAATTATAACACCCGGCGGCCGTGGCGGCCAGGGCAATTGGCACTTTAAAACCCCGACCCTGCAAACCCCGCGTTTTGCCCAACCCGGCGAACCGGGACAGGAAGTGTGGAATGTGCTGGAACTAAAATTATTGGCCGATGTTGGCTTGGTAGGTTTCCCAAATGCGGGTAAATCAACCCTGCTATCGGTAGTATCAGCAGCCAAGCCCGAGATTGCGGATTATGCGTTTACTACCATTGTGCCTAATTTGGGTATTGTCGCTTATCGCGATAATAAATCCTTCGTAATGGCCGATATACCGGGAATCATCGAAGGCGCATCCCAAGGCAAAGGCCTTGGTTTCCGTTTCCTGCGTCATATCGAGCGTAACTCGGTACTATTGTTCATGGTGCCTGCCGATACCAACCGTACCATTAAGGAAGAGTATGATATCCTGCTGCGCGAACTGGAAGAGTACAACCCTGAACTGATCCACAAGCCGCGTGTATTAGCTGTAACTAAAGGCGATCTGCTGGATGATGAACTTCAACAGGAAATGATGGCTGAACTGCCTAAAGGTATCCCATCGGTGTTTATATCATCAGTTGCACAAAAAGGGATTACCGAGTTGAAGGATTTGTTGTGGAAGGAAATAAATGCTGATAGTCCGAAAGAAAAATAACCACGACGTTATTACCAGGAACTTAAACTCCCGGTCTTCTTCCATTTCTGTACTTCCCTCAATAATTGATCACCTGCTCTTCCAATTGCGCAGGCATATCACGCCAAATATATTTCTGGGTACGTAATTGCGGTTCAAACCCGGCTTCTTTAATTGCATTTTGTATGCCTTGCGCAGTAAAGCGGTGTGGAGCACCGGCGGCCGATACCACATTTTCTTCAATCATTATCGAACCAAAATCATTAGCGCCAGCATGCAGGCAGGTTTGCGCTACTTGTTTGCCCACTGTAAGCCACGATGCCTGTATATTTTTAATATTTGGCAGCATGATACGGCTTAAGGCAATCATACGGATGTATTCATCGCCGGTTACATTGTTGGTGATACCGCGCACTTTTCTTAACAGTGTGCCATCGTCCTGGAAAGGCCATGGAATAAACGCGATAAAACCATAATGGCCTTCGGGTTTTTCAGATTGTACTTCACGTATCCATACCAGGTGCTCAAAACGTTCTTCAATAGTTTCCACGTGGCCAAACATCATGGTGGCCGATGATGGCAGGTTAAGCTGATGAGCGGCACGCATTACGTCCAGCCATTCTTTTCCACCGCATTTACCTTTTGATATCAGGCGGCGTACCCGATCATTCAATATTTCGGCACCAGCACCGGGTAATGAATCCAGCCCGGCTTCTTTCATGGCTTTGAGTACATCGTAGTGGCTCATGCCTTCCAGCTTGGCTACGTGAGCAATTTCTGGCGGGCCTAATGAGTGTAGCTTAAGCGTGGGGTATAGTTCTTTTAATTCTTTAAATAAGTCGGTATAAAATTTCAGTCCCAGATCGGGGTGGTGCCCGCCTTGTAATAATAATTGATCGCCGCCAAAACGGAAGGTTTCTTCGATCTTTTTTTTGTAGGTCTCTATATCGGTGATATAACTTTCCTCGTGACCGGGGCGACGGAAAAAATTGCAGAATTTGCAATTGGCAATACATACGTTAGTCGTATTTACGTTCCGGTCTATTTGCCAGGTTACCTTGCCATGCGGCACTTGTATTTTCCGTAGTTCGTTAGCTACGTACATCAATTCCGGAGTAGATGCATGGTGATATAAATGCACACCTTCTTCGATATTCAGAAAATCAAATTGTAAAGCACGCTGTAACAGGTCTGCCGTATTCATATCAACAAAAATACATACTATTTAAATGCGATGGATGTGTTTATGAAAGAATTGACAATTTGGAGAATATATGCAGGCTGTTATTTATCACCCAGCACTTTTTCTCGTAATTCTTTCGATATTTCGTCGGTAATAGAGACCATATCATCAGCTATATGGGTGTTGTTCGTAATTACTTTATGACTTATTTCCCGGTAAGGCAGCAGATATTCCTTATAAGCCGGTACTACGTGGTTATGCCATTTGTACATTACATCATCGTGCGAGTAGCCGCGCTCTATCAAGTCGCGTTTTAAGCGGCGTTGCAGGGCAATATCCTCTTCTGTATCAATGAAAATCTTCATATCCAGCAGGTCGGCAATTTCTGTAAAGTGCATTATAAATAAGCCTTCTACAATGATAATAGGCGCAGGCTTTATTTCCAGTACTTTTGGAACAGCGTTTGGATTATTAAAAGTGTATTCGTGTTTGATAACCGTTTCGCCATTAATGAGACTGGTAATATCTTCAAAAAAATGCTGACGATCGATAGTAACCGGCAAATCGAAGTTATATAACTTATTTTCTTCCGGTGTCATATTGTGTGCTACCGGGATATAATAATCATCCTGCGACACCAGGCATACTTCTTCCTGTGTAAAATGGGCAAGAAAACACTTTAAAAAAAAAGTTTTACCGGAACCACTGCCACCGGCTACACCTATAATATAAGGTTTATTGCTCATTGCTTGGCACGCCGTAGGTAATGTTAACACGGAAACGTTTATCCATTGCACCAATCATATCGGCTACATTTTTTGTAACCACTACAATTACATCTTTATTAGCTTCATTATCGGCAAAACGACCTACAACTTTAGCAAAAACACTTCGATTGGTCATGGGATTGGTAATTTTCATTACGGTGCCAATAGGGGCAGTACGGTGCAGTACCAATTGTTTTTTCGGATCAAAGCTTGGGTCGTCCATCCAAATAGCCGGGCCTTTTTCATCCTTCAGGAATAAACCGTAACGGTTGGCTGGGATATGGCGGTCAAGACTGTCGGCTACGCTTGTAGTATCGCGTTTAGCAATAATTTGCTGCGATTTAGGAACAACCGGTGCAGGTGGCATGCCCGCACGTACCACTAATATTTGCCCTGGAGTAATAGTATTACCAGGTAACTTATTTAGTGCTATGATATCGTCAACCGATGTGTTGAACCTTTTAGCAATGGTAAACAACGTTTCACCATTGGATACTTTATATTGCTGTGTATTTTGCGTATTTACCGGGGTGTTTTGCGCAGGTTGGCTTTGCGGCTGGGTAACCGGGGCTTGCGCCTGTTGCTTAGGTTGTTGCACTACCTGCTGTGGTACAGGTTTGTTCTCAACAACGGCTTCTTTTTCGGCGGGTTTTGACTGACTACCCCCCGCAGTGCGGATCTGCAATATTTGCCCAGGGGTAACCACGTCCGATTTAAGTCCGTTAGATTCCTTAATATCATCAACCGTAGTGCCAAACCTTTTGGCTATAGAATATAGCGTTTCATGAGGCGATACCTTAAACTCCTGTACCGTTTGCTTTACTTCAGGTTTAGATGCTTCGGTATGTTTAACAACGGTTTTGGCAGATTCGGCAAAAGGCAGCTCGGTAGGTACTTTTACTATAGCGCCGGGCTGCAATATAATATTGTTATTAAATTGTATAATTAAATTGGGCTTTACATTGTACCTGCGGCTAAGCGCGAAGTAAGTCTCTTTAGGCTCAACTTTATGCAGTATAACTTTCTTTCCGTTCTGGTTTTCTACGCCAACCGAATCGAAACCAGTTTTTGCAAAAAGGGTGCTGGTCAACAGCAACAGGGGACAAATGGTCAATAAAATCTTAAACCTCATATCGTTTACTTATTCAGTTTTCAAGTTAATTACATTTAATTCAACCTTGTTTTTAAGGTAAATTAAATAATGATGATGCAATACAAACGCCTCGGGTTGTAATTTTTGTATGCCGGTATTTAACAAATCATTAAATACCAGCCGGTCATTTTTAAAAATATACAAAACCTGGTTTAGCTGGTCGCTTTTTAGCGCGTGCAAAGATACAATTCTAAAATCGTTGTGGTAAAGGTTATGTACTATATTTCCAAAAGGTTGCTCTGGCAGGTTATGAAGTTCTAAATTATCGGCATTTACAACATCGGGTAATATAATCGCAGTCTCAATATCTTCATCAATTATCGGGTTATATGGCCCGATAGTTTCACCTCTTTTAATGCTAACTGTAAATAGCTTTCGTGGCTGTATCCGGTTATCGAATATCACCGGGCCATTTTTACTTAAATGGTTAAATGTACGGTTATAATCACTCCATAATATTTTGCCGGATAAACCATCAATGGCAATAATCCCTTTGTGTGTTGGGCTACCCGGCGATTCATAATTATGTAATAATAAAACATTATTATAAGCCGCCTCAATACCGGTAAGCCAGCGTTCGTCTGTATATAATTGATTAAAATTAATCTGCCCATCTGGGAGGCTTATAGATGCAAAACTTACCTGCTTTTCCTGTTCATTGCGTATTTCCACAAACAGCATGGCGTTTACGGGATCTATCTCCATACGCCATACAATGCCGTTGAACTGGTGTTTGATGTAGGATGATAACGCCATATAATCAGGGGGTAAATATCATTTATTTAGACGGAAATATGATGCTTCGGTTTAAAACATTGCATAGTTATACTGGTTAACAAGTAAATCAACTAAATTTTATATGGACGCAAAAGAAATAAGCCTCGAGGAAAAACAGGTAAAACCTGTAGTAGATCACCTAAACGATCTGTTAGCTAACTATCACATTCATTATCAAAAACTACGGGGCTGCCATTGGAATGTAAAAGGCAAAAGCTTTTTTACACTGCATGTTAAATTCGAAGAGCTGTATACCGAAGCACTAACTACCATTGATGAGCTGGCTGAACGCATCCTTACTTTAGGAAAACCACCTTATAGTACGTTTGACGATTATATTAAAACCGCTGATATTAAAGAAGTAAATACCATTGGTATGAAAGATACTGATATGGTAAAAGCACTGATTACTGACATGGCCACCCTGATTGGGATGGAACGCGAGATACTTGAAATAACAGCTGAAGCCGGGGATGATGGTACCAACGATATGATAAACCGGTTTATGCAGTTTAAAGAGAAAAATACCTGGATGCTGCGCTCTTTTATTGATGAGGATTGAAGCTAGAAACTGAAATTAGTAGCCCAGCACGGTGATATTAACAAAGGCGTTGGAGTACCAACGCCTTTGTTGTTTTTAAGGTTTATAACCTCTAAAATCGTGTTTATTAAAATCTAAATCCAACGGTTAAATAAACATTATCGTTGGTTCTGTTTAGTAATGCCGCAGGGCTGTTAGTGCCAATTTCGTAAGGAAATACAGTTTGCGAGCCGGTAATATGGCTATAAGTAGCATCTATATAGTAAGTACCCGAACGGAAGCCTAAGCCGCCGCTAACAGTGTTGATATTGCTGCCATTTTCTTTTAGCGCGTTGCCTTGCACCCCATAACCACCACGTAAAAATAACGAACTGGCTAAACGGGCTTCAGCGCCAACATGCGCGTTAACTGCCGATTGGTATAGCGTTTTAATATCGTTATTATCTGCATTTGAATTATAATCACCACTTAAGTGCGAAGCTGAGTAGTCAAGATATTCTACATCGCCGCTAATAAAGCCAAACTGTTTAAAGAATACGGCTATACCACCAGATACACGGGTAGGGGTTTGCAATTTATAGCTGAATGGATAATTAGCAGGGCCACCCACAAGATTGCTACCGTTAAGTTTCGTAGTCATGCCTTCATTGTAATTGTCATCAATGTTATACCATGTTGGGGTGGTTATGGTAGCACCCAGGCGAACAGCTTCGGTAGGCTTATATATAAAGCCGGCTTTCAAATTAAAACCTGTACCTTTTGTTTCCTGATCCTGTGTGTAAACGTTAGTGTAATTTTGATTGGCCGTAACAATTGGAGGTCCAATGGCTGTAATAACTGATGCTAAGCCACTTTCAGTAAAGGTATTGGTGGTATTATAACGTAAGTTGGTAATACCAACGCTAAAGCCCAAATAAAATTGGTTACTATAATTGGCCCCCATTGATAAACTTAATTCAGATTGCCCGCCTGTACGAATAGCATTACTTAACTGGGTTACTCCATTAGGATTGACGCCTGGAGGGGGGTAGGTTGCGTTTGACCGGTATTGATTACCAGCGCTGCCATATTGATCTATCAAGTTTTGATCGTATGCCCATGCACCCAAACTGCCATTAGCTAATTGATTAGCGTTGGCATCATTAGCATAATAATCTGTAATACTGTTCGATTTGTTTGTACCGCTATAGCGGATGTCTTCGTAGTAGTTGTTGGTACGGTCATACGCTACGCCAAAGTTAAGGCTCAGCCAGCCCTTAGTTTTATCGGCACCTTTTGGCGTATTCAATTGCGAATAGAACACTGCCGCAATGTTATTTAAGTTAAGGTTACTTTTAGAAGTATTATTGCCCTGACCATAGTAGGTCGATTTAACCTTTGAACCGTCAAATTCGGGTGTAATGCTCATTTCTGAATGAGTAAAAAAGCCGATACCTGCCGGGTTGCCGCTAATAGAACTTAAATCGCCCCCTAATGCGGTTTGGGCGTTGCCAACACCTTTAATGCGTGCAGTAGAGCCGCTTTGAAAGGTTGAAAACCTTAAAGCATCCTGCGAGTATTGAGCAAAGGAAGCTTGGGTAACTGCTACTATAGCAGCTACAGTTAGTAAATATTTAGGTTTCATAGGATTGAAATGTTAGATGTTTTAGAAAATTAAAATTAAGGTCTAACCGGGCGACTGCCGCCACTTGATGAACTACCGCTGCTTGATGAAGAGCTACCGGAATTTGAAGAAGGCGGAGGGCTATAAGACTGTGTTTGTTGCGGCTGATAAACCGGACGTGCTGCCTGGCCGCTATTATCGCCACGAACAGGCCTTACACCATTGTTATAAGTGTTTCCTGTGCTGTTTGTAGCCTGACGGCCATTGCTGTTAACAGTAGGACGGCCCGGATACGCACTGTTTACCGGATAGTTACCATTATAGCCAATAGGACGGGTTGAGCGGCTTACTATAGCATTGCTTGGCGCACCTGAGCCGCGATATGGCCTTGGTGTGCCGGAATTACGATAGGCAGAATAACCACCCCAATAACCGCCACCTGGGCCATACCCATAGCCGGTACCGAAGTAGTTGTAACCATAGTAGCCTGGATAACCATAACCGTAATAGCCAGAATAAAATGGATCATAAAATGGAGAATACCCATAATAACCCCCATAGCCATAGCCAAACCCTAACCCAAAGCCTATGCCTGCACTATATCGGCCATAATAAGGATAATATCCATTATAAATATCATCGTAGTAACCAAATGGCGAGAAGTAGCCAAAACGGTTTATACGCGATGCATAGCTATTATAAAAATAATAATCATCATCATTATAATTATTATAGCGGCTTTGCTGATTAGATGGTTGCGTTGATGCAACATACTCTATCTGGTCGCCGGCTTTAGCATTTGAATAATAAACATCGTCGCCATCGTTTGACTGATTTGATGCGAGTTTGGTAGTAGAGCAGGAACCCAGCGCCAATGCGCCGATCAGAATAATTCCACCTATAATGTTCCGTTTCATTTGGAGTTGTTTGAAATTGTAAGGTAAATAATCTTTAAATTTATAAATTTGGCCGCAATAATACGTAATACAAAAGTAAAAATTAGTTAGGTTGAATTGGTGGGGTATTATCGTAAAGACACATAATATTTACAAAGGTTTAATATCATTATAAAAAAGTTAAATATATAATTAGGCGAAATGAGCAAAGGTATTGTAAGTAAAGACGAAGACTATTCACAATGGTATAATGACCTGGTAGTAAAGGCCGATTTGGCCGAATACGCACCCGTAAAAGGTTGTATGATCATTAAGCCCTATGGTTATTCCATCTGGGAAAAAATGCAGGCCGTCCTTGACGGAATGTTTAAAGAAACCGGGCACGTAAATGCTTATTTTCCCTTATTTATACCCAAATCATTTTTTAGTAAAGAAGCCAGCCATGTGGATGGTTTCGCTAAAGAATGTGCTGTTGTTACGCATTATCGCCTAAAGAACGATGGCAATGGAAATATTATTGTAGATGAGGACGCGAAACTGGAAGAAGAACTGATCGTTCGTCCAACATCTGAAACCATTATCTGGAACACTTACCGCGGCTGGATACAATCCTACCGCGATTTGCCTATCCTGTGTAACCAATGGGCCAACGTTGTGCGCTGGGAAATGCGTACCCGTATGTTTTTGCGCACCACCGAGTTTTTGTGGCAGGAAGGCCATACCGCCCACGCTACCGCCGAAGAAGCTATTGCCGAAACCGAGCAAATGCTGGGTGTATATGCCGACTTTGCTGAAAACTTTCTTGCCCTACCGGTTGTAAAAGGCCGTAAAACACCAAACGAGCGTTTTGCGGGTGCACTGGATACTTATTGTATTGAGGCGTTAATGCAGGATGGTAAGGCCCTGCAGGCCGGTACATCGCACTTTTTAGGGCAAAATTTTGCTAAAGCTTTTGATGTGAAATTCACTACAAAAGATAATGTGCAGGATTTTGTTTGGGCAACATCATGGGGGGTATCAACCCGTTTAATTGGCGCGCTGATTATGGCCCACTCTGATGATGCGGGTTTGGTATTGCCTCCAAAACTGGCGCCTATACAGGTAGTGATCGTGCCGATCTACAAACACCAGGAAGAACTGGACAGCATCAGCGAATACGTAAAAGGTTTAATTAAAGAACTGAAGGCGAAAGGCATTTCGGTTAAGTTTGATAACCGCGACACCCACCGCCCTGGTGCTAAATTTGCCGAATATGAATTGAAGGGCGTGCCTTTACGTGTAGCCATTGGCAGTCGCGACATGCAAAACGGAACTGTGGAACTGGCGCGCCGCGATACTAAGACAAAAGAAACAGTTAACCAGGATGGCCTTGCCGGTACAATTGAAAGCCTGTTGGAAGAAATTCAACAGAGCATCTATAAAAAAGCTTTAGGCTTCCGTGAAGAAAATACTACATCGGTTGATACTTACGAGGAATTTAAACGTCTGCTTGATGAAAAACCGGGCTTTATTGCCGCCCACTGGGATGGCACGCCTGAAACCGAGCAAAAAATAAAAGATGAAACTAAGGCGACAATTCGTTGTATACCTTTGAACAATAAACAGGAAGCAGGCAAATGTATCCTTACGGGGAAACCTTCAACGCAGCGGGTGTTGTTTGCACGGGCGTATTGATATTATACCATTACGTCATTGCGAGTAACGAAGCAATCTCTAAGCTATACAGATCAAATCTTTGGGTGTAGAGATTGCTTTGTCGCTGATAGAAGCTCCTCGCAATGACGGCTTGTTTTTTTAACCCAATCAACTAACTATGAAATTCGCAACTAAAGCAATCCACGCAGGGCAGGAGCCCGACCCCTCAACCGGGGCGGTGATGACACCGATATACCAAACATCAACCTATTGGCAAAAATCGCCGGGGGATAATAAGGGTTTTGAATATTCGCGCGGTACCAACCCCACCCGCAAGGCGCTTGAAGATTGCTTGGCCGCTTTAGAGAACGCTAAATACGGACTGGCTTTTTCAAGCGGTATGGGCGCTACCGATGCGGTGATGAAACTGTTGGCCCCGGGTGATGAAGTAATTACCGGTAACGATTTGTATGGCGGCTCGTACCGTATCTTCACCAAGATCTTTGCTAACTACGGTATCAAGTTCCATTTTTTGGATCTTTCCGATCCGGAGATCATCCGCCAGTATACTAACGAAAAGACGAAACTGGTTTGGATAGAAACGCCTACCAATCCTACTATGCAGATAGTAGATATTGAAGCCATCGGGAAGATCACTAAAGAGAAAAACCTGATGCTGGTGGTTGATAACACCTTTGCTTCACCATACCTGCAAAACCCGATGGACTTGGGCGCTACCATTGTAATGCATTCGGTTACCAAATATATTGGCGGCCATAGCGATGTGGTAATGGGCGCGCTGATGCTGAACGACGAGGAACTATACAAACGCCTGTGGTTCATTTATAATGCCTGCGGTGCTACACCCGGCCCGATGGATAGCTTTCTGGTGCTGCGGGGTATTAAAACCCTGCACCTGCGTATGAAGGCCCATTGCGAAAACGGGCGCGTTATAGCCGAATACCTGCGTAACCACCCCAAAGTAGATAAAATATACTGGCCCGGTTTTACGGATCATCCTAACCACGAGATCGCCAAAAAGCAAATGCGCGATTTCGGCGGTATGATCTCTATTACCCTGAAAGGCGCCGACCTTGCTGAAACCTTCCGCATAGCCGGTTCATTCAAAGTATTTACCCTGGCCGAATCATTAGGCGGGGTTGAATCGCTGATGAACCACCCGGTTAGCATGACCCACGGTTCTATCCCCAAAGAGGTACGCGAAGCCGTTGGTGTAACTGATAACCTGCTGCGCCTGAGCGTTGGGGTAGAGGATGTGGAAGACCTGCTGGCTGATTTGAAACAAGCGCTGGCTTAAACATACACACGCGTCATTGCGAGGAACGAAGCAATCTCAAAGCTTTGCTAAGCAGATATGCTTATTGGGAGATTGCTTCGTTCCTCGCAATGACGTTTTTGATATATCATGATAGAAAACCTCAAAGCCTTCCTCGACGCCAAAGTAGCCCAATACAACCAGCCCGGGTTTATCGCTAACGATCCCATCTCTATCCCGCATATGTTTACTAAAAAGCAGGATATCGAGATCATGGGATTTTGGGCGGCTACACTGGCCTGGGGGCAGCGGGTAACTATCATCAATAAGTGTAAAGAACTGATTGCCCTGATGGATGGTGCGCCGTATGATTTCATCATGAACCACCAGGAGCCCGATCTTAAAAAGCTGCTAAAATTCAAACACCGCACTTTTAACGATATCGATACGCTGTACTTTATCGCGTTCTTCAGGTATCATTATGAAAACCATCAATCGCTGCAAGATGCGTTTGTACCAAAGCCCCCCGGCCCCCTAAAGCGGGAGCAAGCAAATCAAACTCCCCCTTTAGGGGGCCGGGGGGTAGAAGATTGCTTAAATCACTTTCGCAACTACTTCTTCTCCTTACCCGATTATCCGCACCGTACTAAAAAGCATGTTTCCTCGCCTTCGCAAAAATCAACCTGTAAGCGGCTGAATATGTTCCTTCGGTGGATGGTGCGCAAGGATGGTAATGGTGTCGATTTTGGTATTTGGGACCAGATAAAAATGTACGATCTTATCATCCCCTGCGATCTACATGTCGACCGTGTGGCCCGCAAATTAAATCTTATCCAAAGAAAGCAAACAGACTGGCAAACTGCGGTAGAATTAACCGGGCGTTTGCGCGAGTTCGATCCTGCCGATCCGGTGAAATATGACTTCGCCCTGTTCGGATTGGGCATTGAGGAGCGTTTTTAACATCGCCCCAGCATCAAAGAACTTTACCATAATATACGAAATCTACCGGTGAAAACCAAGACCTGTTTTTAGCGATTTTTGCGCTTTTTTAGCTTTTATTGATATCGGGTTAGCCCGACTTATGCTTTTTTAGCGATTTTTAGAAAAGGTACTTTTGGACAGATTCTACAATAATTTACGAAGCTTACACCGCCTTCCGCATCTTCACAATCCCCAGCGTTTCGCCGTCAGGCATGGGAACGTCGACACGTTCGACAACGTTATAGCCCATCGCTTCATATAACGGTACGCCCGGCAGGGTAGCGCCTAATTCAAAAGTTTTAAAGCCTGCGTTTTGGGCGGCCTGTTCGCAATGGTTTATTAACTGCCGGCCTATACCACGGCGCGCATAATCAGGATGTACAAAAAAAGCGCGGATGCGGGCGGCGTCTATAGCCGGGTTAAGCAGCGGGTCTTCCTGCTCTTTATATTGATTACCGCCGTAAAGCGTATTGCGTTTACTCCAGCCGCCGCAGGCTGCAATGGTATCGTCAAGCTCCAGCAGGTAATAAGTGCCATCGGCTATAAGCTGACTATCCACCCCAAAAACATATTCAATCGCGCTTTCAATTTGCCGGGGCGTGTAATACCCCGCGCTTAACCCGCGAACGGATAAAGCGATCAGGTCTTGTAGTTCGGGAATATCTTCAAATGTAGCCAGGCGGAAGTGCATAGTGGGTGTAAAATAGGAATTTTTCTGATAATGCTACGGGTTTCTCTGTTGGGAAAAGTCATTGCTTTTTTTAGGATAGTCTGCTCATAGCCGCAGGGGCCTAGATACTTTTGGCTTAAGCCCAAAAGTATCCAAAAACCAAGGCGAAAAAAAAGCTTCAGCCCGCCCTGCGTTTCAAATTTATCCACGGAGTGGATTTGAAACGGCATTCCCGCCAGCGCCGGCCCGCTTTTTTCGCCAGGCCAACGCTCTTTTGAGCCTCACCCTGCCCTCTCCATAGGAGAGGATTTAGGTGAGGCGCTGACGTGATAAACCCTTAATAACCGTCCTAAACCCGGCATCGGAATCGCCGGTTGCTACTGCACCTGCGCAAGCACAGACCCACGAACAGGTGATTGCGCCAGCCGGGAGTTTTCTTTTTGGTTCTTTTTCTTTTGCGGAAAAAGAAAAAGAACATCCACTGACGCTCATTAACTGATTTACCAGGCCTAATGAAATGCTAACGTAGACATTGCTTCGTTTCTGGCAATGACGAGACAGCGGAATCTGAAATTGAAATTCCGCATTCCGAAATTCAAAGCTAATGCCTATCTTCGCCCATGCAAGAAAAAATCCTCATTCTTGACTTCGGCTCTCAGTTCACCCAGCTTATCGCACGCCGTGTCAGGGAACTAAACATCTACTGCGAAATACATCCATTTAACAATCCGCCTGCCATTGATGATAGCGTAAAAGGCGTTATCCTTTCGGGTAGCCCATATTCGGTTAGGCAGGAAGATGCACTGCATTACGATTATAAGAATGTACATGGCAAGCTGCCTTTATTGGGCGTTTGTTATGGCGCGCAATACATGGCTCATTTTGGCGGCGGCGAGGTAATGGCCTCAAGCACACGCGAATACGGTCGTGCCAATTTAGATTATATTAAAAAAGATAACCCGCTGTTCAAACTCATCCCTGAAAATTCGCAGGTATGGATGTCGCATGCGGATACCATAGCCCGGATAGCGGATGATTATGAAGTGATTGCCAGTACCGAGACGGTAAAAGTAGCGGCCTATCAAATTAAAGGAACGCAAACCTACGGCATACAGTTCCACCCCGAGGTTACACACAGTATTGACGGCAAGCAATTGCTGCAAAACTTTTTGGTTGATATTTGCGGCTGCCACCAGGACTGGACGCCCGACAGCTTTGTAGAAACCACCATTGCCGCCCTGAAAGAAAAACTGGGCGATGATAAAGTAGTATTAGGCCTCTCAGGCGGGGTCGATTCATCGGTAGCGGCGGTATTGCTGCACCACGCTATCGGCAAAAATCTATATTGCATTTTTGTTGATAATGGCCTGCTGCGTAAAAACGAGTTCGAGTCGGTCTTGGAATCGTACAAACACATGGGCCTGAACGTTAAAGGGGTTGATGCCAAACAACGGTTTTACGATGCCTTAAGCGGACTATCTGATCCTGAGAAAAAACGTAAGGCCATCGGTCGCGTGTTTATTGAGGTGTTTGATGACGAGGCGCACCAGGTACAGGATGTGAAATGGCTGGGCCAGGGCACTATTTACCCGGATGTGATCGAGTCTGTTTCGGTGAAAGGGCCATCGGCTACCATTAAATCGCACCATAACGTGGGTGGCTTGCCCGATTTTATGAAACTGAAAGTGGTTGAGCCGCTGAACACCCTGTTTAAAGACGAAGTACGCCGCGTAGGTAAAGCCCTGCAAATAGATGATAATATTTTAGGCCGTCACCCATTCCCGGGCCCCGGACTGGCTATCAGGATATTAGGCGAGATCACCCCCGAGAAAGTAGCGATATTACAGGAGGCAGATGCAATTTATATCAACAATTTGCGTAGTGCCGGTGTTTATGATAAAGTTTGGCAGGCAGGCGCTATCTATTTGCCTGTACAAAGCGTAGGCGTAATGGGCGATGAGCGCACTTACGAGAATGTAGTTTGCCTGCGTGCAGTGGAATCGTTAGACGGAATGACCGCCGACTGGTGCCACCTGCCGTACGATTTGCTGGCCAAGATCAGTAACGAGATCATTAACAACGTTAAGGGAATAAACAGGGTAGTATATGACATTAGTTCAAAACCGCCTGCAACCATTGAGTGGGAATAAGCGGTTAATATTTGTAGCCATAACCGTGCTGCTGGCAGCGTGTTCGCCAAAAGTGCGCCCGGTGGCTACACCTGTAAAGCCCGCTGATACACCCGCAGTTGTTGTTAAAAAACCGGTGGAAGCTAAACGCTTACCGCCGCCTGTGCCGGTCATTTCGTTATTGCTGCCGTTCCACTTAAACGAACTTGATTTGAGTCGCGGCGCTTCGCGTGATGGGCTGGCAAAAGCTAATCTGGCCATGGAATATTACCAGGGTTTTAAACTCGGGCTCGATTCGTTGACCGTCGCGGGCGAAAGTTTTAAACTGCAGGTTTTTGATACTAACGATGCTGCCGCGCAAGCCCATAACCTGGCGCTTAATACCAAAGTGCGCACCAGTAATGTAATAGTAGGCCCGGTTTACCCCGAAGAGGTAAAAAGCTTTACGCTGGCTTCGCCAAGTTTAAAGCGTATCATCGTATCGCCGCTATCGCCATCCACCCCAACAGATTATAAAAACCCCAATTTGGTTACCATGGTGCCGCCATTGCAATATCATTGCTGGCACGTGGCGGCTTATATAAACAACCAGCTGAAGGCGAAAAAGGTGTTCATCCTTAAATCCGGGTACACCGAAGATAATAAATACATTATCCCGTTTAAAAAGGCGATAGACAGTCTTGGTAAAAAACGGATAAAGGTGGTGGAACTAACCGTGGTGCGTGGAAATTTAAGCGCCCTGTTGCCCCAGTTATCTACCACGGGGGATAATGTATTCGTTATCCCTGCTACCAACCAGCAGTTTTTACAGGTAACGCTGCACTCGCTTGATCTGCTGCAGAAACAACATTACCCGGTAACCATATTTGGGCACCCTAACTGGGAAGATGCCGATTACCTGAAACTCGAACTGCTGGAACGCCTGCATACCTACATTACAGCCGCCGATAAGGTGAATTATAAATCGCCGCGGGTGATGAAATTTTTAAAGGCCTACCGCAAAGCCTACCGCGCCGAACCGGGAGAATATGCGATAAAGGGTTTTGATGAGGCCATGTATTTTGGCGATATAGCCAGCAAGTTATCTAAGGGACGATATTTTAGCAATAATCTGGATGTGGCCCTTAATTTTATGACGGCCAATACGGTTTTGGGTTACCAGGATTTTGAAGGCTTACATAATACTTTTCACTTTGTGGCTTTGCCGGGCGTTGGCTATGTAAACACCCATGTAACGCTGTATAAATACACCAACTTCGATTTAAAACCTGTGGAATGAAAGCTCTGAACCAGCTTAAAACTTTTCAGCGTATATTGGATGAATATCCGGCCGATACGCCGCTGGGTAAGTTCCTGCCGGGCTTCTACAGGCAAAATAAGCAAATGGGTTCAACCGACAGGCGGGTTGCCGGCAGGTTGGTTTATAACTATTTCCGTTTGGGTAAGGCCCTGGCCGATCTGCCTGCCGATGAGCGTTTGGTTGTTGCCGAGTTTTTATGCAATGCGCAGGTAAACTCGTTCCTGCAGCATTTTAGGCCCGAATGGGCTTTATGCGCGGAAATGCCGATAGATAAGAAGCTGCAAATGGTGAAGGATGTTTACCCCGGCTTTAAACTGGAAGATGTTTTTCCCTGGGCCGACCGGTTATCGCCGGGAATAGATAAGCAAGCTTTCCTGAAATCGTATTTTACCCAGCCTGATCTGTTTATCCGCGTACGCAAGGGTTTTGAAACGCAGGTAAAAGCCGAGTTGAACAGGGCGGGGGTGAATTTTAAAGATGAAGGCAATAACTGCATCAGTATGCCCAACGGCATACGCCTGGAAACCATTTTCCCGGCCCAGCACTGGTTTGAGGTGCAGGACTATTCATCGCAGCAAACGGCTAATTTTTTTAAGCCTGCTAAGTGGGAAAGCTGGTGGGATGCCTGCGCGGCATCGGGCGGTAAATCACTGCTGCTGCACGAACAGGAACCTAACCTGAAGCTGGTGGTATCCGATATCCGTGAATCAGTACTGGCCAACCTGGACGAGCGCTTTCAGCGCTCGGGCCTGCATAAGTACCAGAAAAAAATTATTGACCTTACCCAAAACGTCGACCCCGAACTGCACGATTATGCCTTTGACGGTATTATCCTGGATGCGCCCTGCAGTGGCTCGGGCACCTGGGGGCGTACCCCCGAAATGATCAGTCAGTTTAGCCACCCGCGTATCGATTTTTTTAACGGCCTGCAAAAAGCCATTGTAAGCAACGTGGTAAAATATCTGAAGCCAGGCAAACCGCTCATTTACATTACCTGCTCGGTTTTTAAAGCCGAGAACGAAGATGTGGTAGATTACATAGTTAATGAACTTGGCCTTAAAGTAGAAGAGCAAACCGTACTTAAAGGCTACGGCCGTAAAGCCGATACCATGTTTGCCGCGCGGCTGTTGAAATAACTATCGGCACGTCATAGTGAGCGGTAGCGAACTATCCCCGATAGGAAGAGCAGTCACGCAGGTTGTTGGAGACAACTCCAACAACGGCATGAAGCACGACTGGTGAAAGCGTAATATTTAATCTATTATACGTCATGCCGAACTTGTTTCGGCATCCCATATGCTTGTTAATGCAAATGTCCACTCAGCAAGTGAGATCCTGAAACAAGTTCAGGATGACGGGAAGATTATTGCCATTGTTGGTGTTGTCACCAACAATTTCTAAAGCCCCCCGCGCAGGTTGTTGGAGACAACTCCAACAACGGCACCAACAAACATTCGGAAGATTAGAAGGCGTGAGATTGTGTGATTCCCTCTGGGTGGTAAGCTCACAAAAAGGCATATTGGTCAATTTACCAATCGTTCCGATGGAACGTTACAATTTCTTCTTTTTTCTACCCACCAAACATCCCTAAGGGGATGAAAAATAAGAACCGTGCCATTAGGAACGATTGGTTGGTAGAAATGTAAGCCAGTATTTATTACGTTCCATCGGAACGTTTAGTTTAATCTCCGGATAATGTATTGTCACCAACAATTCCTAATAGCTCCGCCCGGGTTGTGGGAGACAAACCAACCACAGCCTGAGAACAAAATAACGCGCAAATTGTAGCATCAGAATGGAAAGTAAAGCAACGGTGTTAAACAAAGTGGCCAGGATCACCTTGTATTTCTGGATAATGAAGGTGCTATCTACCACATTAGGTGAAATTTTAGGCGATTTTTTGTCCATGAGTTTAAACCTGGGATATGTGATTGGCCTGGTAATTACTGTCGTGTTGTTTTTAGTTGTGCTAGCATTTCAATTAAAAGCCGCTAAGTATTATCCGCCGCTTTTTTGGCTGGTTATTGTAAGTACAACCACGCTGGGCATGGAGATTTCCGATCTAATGGACAGGACCCTTGGACTGGGCTATATAGCGGGCTCGTTGTTGTTATTCGTCTGTTTGATGCTGACTTTATTTTTATGGCATAAACAAGAAAAAGGTATCAGGGTTTACCCGGTGACCAAGCGAAGTACAGAAGCCTTTTATTGGACGGCCATACTGATCTCCAATAGCTTAGGTACCGCTTTCGGCGATTACTTAAGTGATAATATAGGACTGAGTTATTTAGCAGGCGCCGCCATAACCGCGGGCATTATTGGTATTGTTATGCTGCTACATTATTTCACCAAATTAAACGATATCCTGCTTTTCTGGATAGCCTTTGTGTTTACACGGCCGTTTGGGGCCACCTTCGGCGACTTTTTAACAAAGCCTGTAGCCGATGGAGGTTTAAACTTTAGCAGGGGCATTGCTGCTTTAATTACGGCCGGGCTACTGGTATTAGTCCTGTTGTTCTCAATGAAAAAGGATAAGGAGCTGAAAAACGCCTGATCCGGAGACAAATTCATAATGACCGTTGAAGAACAGTATTACCTTATCAAAGTAATATACCCGCTTTTGGTAAACGGCTTGCCTTCGTTATTAATGTAACTTGCCATCCAATAGTAAACGCCGACAGGCACAGGCATACCGTTGTGATTTCCATCCCAACCGTTGTGCGAATTATCGGAAGTGAACACTAATACGCCAAAACGGCTATATATCTTAAATTTAAAATCGTCGGCTTTACTGGTTTGGGTAGGGCGGAAGATATCGTTCACCCCATCATTATTAGGCGAAAAGGTATTGGGGAATGCCACTATTTCGCAGCCTTCTTTGCCAATGTTAACACTAATATTATCCAGCACGCAGCCATCGGGTTTTAAAATGGTAAAAGCATATGTGCCTTCATCCAGTTCGGTAAAGTGATGGCTGAAAGGGTAGTTAACTGAATTATAGGTTATGGTATACTGAGCGCTGTTAACAGGTAAGGCAAATGCAATATTTCCTTTAACCGTACAAACGGCATCGTGTTTGGCATAAGTAACTGTAGGGTTTATCACCTTGTAATCGGGCACGGTAGCGGGTACATCCATATTCCCGCCGCCTGCCGATGTGATATTGATGGTGTAATTGCCGGGATCGAGATCGTTAAATACGCCGGTGGTGTTGGTTGCATTGCCTAAATGATACGTATAAACATCTGTGCCGGGGCTTGTAATTACAGCAATTGAGCCTTTGTTGGGGTCGGTGCATTTTTCAGTGACCTGTATACCGTTAACGTTGATGTTGCAGGCATCCTGCGGTAATACAATATCCATATTATCTACCACGCAGCCATTTTTATTCATAATATCAAAATGGTAAGTACCGGCAGCCAGGTTGGTGAACGAATGATCGAAGCTATACAGCACGTTGTTGTATTTAATATCATATAAACTGCCCTCGGTACCTGCACCAAGCGTAATTATACCCTTATCCAAACACGCCGGGTTTTGTTTAGTGATGGTGACGGTTGGCTTGGTTAAACCAAATGCCGCTATCACCACCGGGTTATTGGCATACTGAACCGTTTGGTTGCCCAAAGTAACAGAGAGGTTATACGTTCCGGGAGATAGCCCTGAAAATATGCCGGTGCTGTTCGTAGTATTGTTTAGGGTATACTTAAAATCGCTGGTAGCATCATTACTGATGATTTGGATAGTCCCTTTTCCGTTAAAGGGGCAATCGGTAATAATCTTTACATCATCTATCTTCACATCCTGTAAAGAACCGTCCTCAACCGGGCTTCCCGCATCAAAAACCAGGTATGGCAGGTTGCCTATTGATTGCCCCATTACGTTGTTGTCCAGGTCAAGTTCGATAATATTTGTGGTGTTACCGTTAAGGGATAAAGCGTAAACTTTATTGGTAGTGCTATTTAAACTAATGGATGTTAATCCATAAATGGTGCTGCTGCTTGATATTACCAATGTGCTTGCTGATGGGTTATTCATCTGTATTTTTACAATGCCTTGCAGCGAAGCCATATATAGCTCGCCTTTATAAAAAACAAGGTCGCCGCTGGACGTATAGGGCATGGTGCCTAAATCTGTAACTATTCCTGTATTGGGGTCTAAGCGGTAAAGATCAAAACCACTTACTAAATAAAGTAAACCGTTAGCATCAACAGTGAGCGCGCTGCTGCCGACTGCTGTACCAACTAATGTGCAGTTAATAATGCTATTGCCGCTGATGGTGGCCTTATAAACACTTGAACCAATGCAATAGTACAGGGTACTTTTATATACTGCTATTGACCCTATAGCACTACTACAACTGCTAATATTTTGCTGAGAAATTACAGAACCATTAACAGTAACTTTATACAACTGGCTGTTTGAGGTGACTACATAAAAGCTTTGCCCAAACAGGCCGGTAGCCATAAAGCAAAATAAAAACAGCGTAAGTATTTTCCTCATCAATATTGCGCTAAGGTTTAGCCCCAGTAAATTTATAACTAAAAATTTCAATCCCATCAATCATTAATGTTTTTGTGACAGTGTAAATTAAAAACCTATTTTAGCCATTGAATAGCACAACCTTACAAAATATATATGATTTACCTGCCTTCTAAAGATCGATACAAAACCATGCAATACCGCCGGTGCGGTCGCAGTGGCATTAGGCTTCCGGCTATATCCCTGGGCCTGTGGCACAACTTTGGGGGCGTAGATGTGGAAGAGAACTTCCGCAGTATACTGCACCTGGCTTTTGACAGCGGCATTACCCATTTTGATTTGGCTAACAATTATGGTCCGCCCCCCGGATCGGCCGAAACTAATTTTGGTAAGATACTTAAAGAAGATCTTAGCGCTTACCGCGATGAGCTGATCATTAGCAGCAAGGCAGGCTATACCATGTGGGACGGCCCTTATGGCGACTGGGGTTCTAAAAAATACCTGGTAGCCAGTCTCGACCAAAGCTTGAAGCGTATGGGCCTGGATTACGTGGATATCTTTTACCATCACCGTCCCGACCCGGAAACCCCGCTGGAAGAAACCATGTCGGCGCTCGACCTGATCGTTCGCCAGGGGAAGGCTTTATATGTGGGCATATCCAACTACCCGGCCGACAAAGCCGCGCAGGCAATTGCCATTTTAAAAGAATTGGGTACGCCATGTTTAATTCATCAGCCCAAATATTCCATGTTCGAGCGTTGGGTGGAAGGCGGCTTGCTGGATGTGTTAGGGCAGGAAGGGGTAGGCTGTATACCGTTCTCGCCATTGGCCCAGGGCATGCTGACGGACAAATACCTGCATGGTATCCCTGATGATTCCCGCGCGGCAAAATCGACCGGGTTCCTGCAAAAATCGCAATTAACCGACCAGCGTTTAGACCAGATAAAAAAGCTAAACGCTATAGCCCAAAAGCGCGGTCAAAGTTTAGCGCAAATGGCGCTGGCCTGGCTGCTGAAGGATGAACGGGTAACATCGGTGCTGATCGGCGCCAGCAAACCAGAACAACTGGCCGACTCGCTGAAATGCCTGGACAATATCGCGTTCGGGGCAGATGAATTGACTGAAATTGAAACTATACTGAAATAATAATGGCCGGTATTAATTGGGGAATAATAGGCTGCGGCGATGTGACCGAACTGAAAAGCGGCCCCGCCTTTAACAAAATAGCGAGCAGTAAACTGGTGGCAGTAATGCGTCGTGATGCTGAAAAAGCCGCCGACTATGCCGTACGCCACAAAGTAGGCAAATGGTATAACGATGCCGGTAAATTAATGGACGATGAGGAGATTAACGCGGTGTATATTGCCACACCACCGGCCAGCCATGCCCCATATGCTATTGATGCCCTTCGGCGAGGTTTGAATGTGTATGTAGAAAAACCCGTAACCCGTACTGCCGCCGAAGCGCGTGCAATTGCCGACGCCGTAAAACAAAGCGGGGCCAAATTAACAGTGGCCCACTATCGCCGGGCGGTACCTATGTTTTTATATGTGAAAGATTTGCTGAACAGGCAGGTGATAGGGGATATCCGCACTGTGCAGATAAGGATGTGGCAAAGCAGCAGGCCTGAGTTAATTGCGGATGTAAGGCATCAATGGCGTTTAGATCCCGACCTATCGGGTGGTGGTTACTTTCATGACCTGGCACCGCACCAGTTAGATTTGATGCTATACTACTTTGGCGAGCCGCAGGCCTACCATGGCTATGCGTTAAACCAATCTCAGCAGAACAAAGCCGACGACCATGTTTGCGGGCAAATTGTATTCAAAAACAAGGTTGTGGTAAATGGCTCGTGGTGTTTTAATGTGACCGAAAAAGAAATTGTAGACAGCTGCGAAATAGTAGGCAGCAAAGGAAAAATTACCTTCCCGTTTTTTGGGAAAACAGTTAGCTGGTATAACAATACCGATAATCAGACCATTACATTTGAACACCCGCAGCATATACAACAGCCGCATATTACCAATATTGTGTCATATTTTAATGGTGGGCAGTCTAATCCCTGTTCTATTGAAGAAGCGATTGTGCTGATGGACATAATGGACGCTTTTTGCACACACAATTAAATAGAATTCTTAATATCTTAGTGGAAAATTAAAAACTACAAACAATGAAAAAACTATTTTTTCTTACATTAATTACCGGCTTTATGCTAACGGCTTTTAATGTATCAGCACAAAAGAAAGAAAGGCCAAGCCCGCCTGATACTGTTAGGGCTACTACTTCAAAAGGTGTGGATATTACCATTGCCTACAGTCAACCGGGCATAAAGGGCCGTACCCTGGGTAAAGAAATTGCCACTTATGGTAAAGAATGGCGTACCGGTGCTAACGAACAAACGGCTATTACATTCAGTAAAGATGTTACTATCGAAGGCAACAAAGTACCCGCAGGTAAATACAGCATCTGGTCGATCCCGGGCGAAAAGGAGTGGGTGATCATCATCAACAAAAACACCACCAATTGGGGTACAGACCATGATGTGGCTGCCGACTTGTGCCGTTTTACCGTTAAAACACAAAAAGCACCAAAGTTTGCCGAAAGGATGAAATTCTCGATAGCTAAATCGGGCAAAGTTTCATTTGTATGGGGCGATGCTATGGTAGCGTTTGATGTGAAGTAAGGAACATAATAATGAAAAGATAAACAAGAAAGCCGCTTAAAGCGGCTTTCTTGTTTGGGGGATTTTGTCATTGCGAGCGATAGCGTGGCAATCTCGTAGTACGCAAATCATACTACGAGATTGCCGCGTCGCTACGCTCCTCGAAGACTTTTTGCTTTATACCACTCTCTCCAGCGCATCCACATCAACGGAATTAATAATGCTGAGATGCTCGGTTATTTTATCAGCAGGCCAGTCCCACCAGGCAATGTGGAGCAGGCGGGCAATGGTGGCTTCATCAAACCGCATGCGGATAACCTTTGCCGGGTTGCCGCCAACAATAGCATAATCGGGCACATCCTTAGTCACTACCGATTTGCTGGCTATTACCGCGCCATTACCTACTTTAATGCCCGGCATCAGGGTCGATTCAAAGCCTATCCATACGTCATTGCCAATTATCGTGTCACCTTTGTGGGGGTACTTCTTCGCCAGGTTAACGCCCTCATTTATCTTTTCCCACCCGTTCTCAAATATGGCAAAGGGGAAGGTGGAAATGGGGTCTATCTGGTGGTTAGCGCCATTCATAATAAACTTGACCCCCGATGCCAGCGCGCAAAACTTACCGATGATCAGCTTATCGCCCAGCATATCAAAGTGGTACAGCACGTTATTCTCAAACGCCAACGGGTCGTCCACATCATCGTAATAAGTATAATCGCCCACCTCAATGTTTTTACGGGTAATAATGTTTTTCAGGAAGATAAGCTTGCGGTAATCCTTCATAGGGTACAGCGCTTTCGGATCGGGGCCGTAGGGCATCATCAACAGTTTTATTTTAATAAATGTACGGATTTTAAAAAACCTATATTTGATTTTATTGGTATTAAAAACTATGCAAAGAATTTCTGAAACCGACCTGATATTAAACGCCGACGGCAGCATCTATCACCTTAACCTGTTACCCGAAGACGTAGCTGATACCGTTATCACCGTTGGCGACCCCGACCGGGTAGGCGAGGTAAGCAAACATTTTGATACCATTGAACTTAAAAAAGGCAAACGCGAGTTTATTACCCATACCGGCAGCCTGGGTGGTAAACGCATCACGGTACTATCTACGGGCATAGGTACCGATAATATTGATATTGTATTTAACGAGCTGGATGCCCTGGTGAACATTGATTTTAAAACCCGCCTGGTGAACGATAAGCTGCGCAGTCTTAATATTATCCGCATTGGTACTTCGGGTGGGATACAAGCCGATATCCCGGTTGATGAATTGTTGGTATCAGCTTCGGCTTTTGGGCTGGATGCCTTAATGCATTACTACCACCAGGAATTGAACAACGAGGAACAGCAACTGCTTTCCGCATTTGAAAAAGCGCTCCCTGCCGGATACAAACTTAACCCGTATTTTGCCCCTGCGGGTAAGAACTTATTGCAAAGCTTAGCACATGATTTGCCACAGGGCATTACCATTACCGCGCCCGGTTTCTATGCCCCCCAGGGCAGGCAGGTGAGGGCCAAATCGTTAACGCCCAGCTTAATGGATAGTATACAGCAGTTTGGCCATAACGGGCAACGCATTACCAACCTGGAAATGGAGACAGCAGGCATATACGGACTGGCTAACAGCCTTGGGCACCAGGCCCTTTCTTTTAATGTAATACTGGCCAACAGGGCCAACCATGTATTCAGTACAGACCCATCCGGTGTGATGGATAAATTTATCGGGCAGATACTGCAGCGGATAGTTAAGATGTAAAAACTAATAGCCTAACTTAGCGTTAACCCCTAAATAATTAAGTATGACAAGAAAACTACTTGCTCCATTTTACGAACGCCTTTCGCTGGTACTTATCGGTATCCTGTCACTCGGGTTCCTTATAAACGCCGGTAAAGAGGTGCTTGACCCTATGATGTTTGGGTTTTTGTTTGCCATACTATTACTGCCGGTATGCAATTTTTTTGAACGCAGGTTACGTTTGCCGCGCAGCATGGCATCGTTCCTGTCCATTGTGCTGCTGATATTATTTATTACAAGTATTGTGTACCTTATAGGTTCGCAAATTGCGGTATTGAGCGAAGATTACCCCAAATTAAAACAACAGGTAATTGAAACATGTACAGACATCAGGCATTGGATAAGGGCTAAATTTCACGTATCATCAAATAAACAAATTGCTTACGTTAACAATACCGCTAATAAAATAGTAGCCGATGGTACTTCGGTACTTGGTACTACTTTCGGGGCCGTTTCATCGTTGCTGCTGTTTTATGCTTTTATAAACATATTTACCTTTTTCATTTTATTTTACCGGCGTTTATTGTTCCGGTTTCTGCTATCGGTTTTTGGCGAAAAAAATTCGGATGTGGTGTTTGATATTGTGGAGAACGTACAAAGCATTATCAGGAAATATATTATTGGCCTGCTGCTCGAAATGCTGATAGTTTCTGTTGCTGCCTGCACTATATTTTACTTTTTAGGGGTTAAATACTTTGCTTTGTTAGGGATTATAACAGGTTTGTTCAATATTATCCCTTATATCGGCATCTTTACCGCGCTGTTACTTAGCAGCTTAATCACCTTTGCCACCGGCGATGTAGGTAATACCATAATAGTGGCGGTATCTGTATTAGGTATCCATATTATCGATTCCAACTTCCTGCTGCCTATGGTGGTAGGTTCAAAGGTGAGGCTAAACGCCCTGATCACCTTTTTAGGCATTATCCTGGGCGAAATGCTTTGGGGGTTATCCGGTATGTTCCTTTCCATCCCAACCATCGCTATCCTTAAAATTGTATTCGACAGGATTGAAAGCCTGAAACCCTGGGGCTTCCTGCTGGGCGGCGAATATGAGTATAAAAAATCGGCCGAGAAGGCGATGAAAACGGAGTAGCGGACAATTTCCAAACCTAAACATTGGTTTTATGTTTAACGGGTATTGTTTACTTCTATTAATTGATTACTTATGAACAGGGTATTGCAATTATTATGCTGCATTTTATGTTCCCAAACCGTATTTAGCCAAACTAATGCTAAAGTTTTTAAAGCAACTGAATTAAAGAACCCGCAGCTTACCACCGTTGAAGCGAAAAAGAATTTCACCCGGTACGATTTCTCGCCATTATGGATAAAGACCGAAAATAAGTTTGTGTACGGGTTTATTGGCGATAATTACCAGCGTATCCGCATAAAATTTTTAAAGGTGACAAAAGATAGCGCGGGCAATTATAGGGTATATGGCAAATCGATGGTTAAAAACAAACTATTCGATTTTAAAGGGACACTAAAAATTACCCATATCCGCAAGTATAAACATATTAGCGAAGGGCTTGATAAAGAGTATAAAAGGAAAGGTATCACCGGCGAGTACACTATGCTGGGCGATTACACTTTTGTGGAACAGCTTACGCAATTACCGATAGGCACCTTCCGCGGTACATTTAAAACCGACTTTTATTTAACCAGGGACAACAAAATTCATTACGATGATATAGAACAGGTTTCTGATAGTTATACCAACAACAACTTTGTAGGCACCTGGACCAGTTATGATGGTAAAATAACTAAGACCTGTAACTGGGGCGATTATCGCGCACCCAATTCGGGCGACCTGGACACCGGCGCAGGGGAGTTTTCTCCGGCAGATAAATATTTGCCCATGGGCTGGCAAACCGTGCACGATGCTTATCAAAACGGAAGAAATTCTGCCCGGGCGCAAAAAGAAGAAAACAAGGAATGGTGGGAGTAATGGGCCGGCTTGTTTGGATTAATCGCTACCCGAAATTTTAAAACAAACATTTTGGATTGTCAAACTAAAATATTAGTTTTATGAAATGAGCGCTTTGAAATATCTTTCTGTTATTACCGGTTTGGCATTGCTTATCGGTTGCAGCCAAAAGAAAAATAATGGCATAGTAAATTTAAGCGGGTTAAAACCGGGCAAACATTTATACCGCGCCATGTTTCAAAAAGATAGTGCCGCGCTCACTCTTAACATAGCTACGGGCGGCAGGGTCACCGGCGATTTGACGATCAGATTTACGAAGGGCGGCGATACCGTTGAAATTAACAAAGGGGATATTACCGGCGAATTTAGGGGCGATACGCTATTTGCCGATTATAATTTCACCAGCGGTAAGTATAAAACCATTTACAGCAACCCCATTGCACTGCTGCACAAAGGGGATACATTGATCATGGGCTCGGGCAGAATGATGACTTACCTGGGCCGCACTTACTTTGACCCTGCAACACCTATCAACTTTAAGAAAAGTAAATTCAGGTTTATACCGATGGACGAAAAAAGATAAAGGTATAAGGTAATAAAAAACCCGGCTAATTAATTAGCCGGGTTTTTTTATATATCTGTTTACTAAATGACAGCAATAACTGTCTGGAAAGGTTTATTGTGCTACATCTGCATAGCTGGTGCCAATGCGTATCTTTTTCACAATATTGGTAACTTGTGATGCATCACCGCCATATACGCCCCATTTCGGATCGCAGGATAAGCTATCGAAAGTACGGCAATAGTACCTTTGGCTGCCGTTGGTAAATGTTTGCTTTGTGCCATTATACCATAATTCGATATACCCGGTGGTAGCGCTTGTTGATAATTTAATTCTTAAAACAAACGATTGCCACGTGCTAACGGATAGGGGGATAGACCACGGAACCGTAGCGACATGATTAATATCAAAATTTTGCAATTCTAAGTTTCCGTTTACGGTATGCAGCATTAAAGGATGGTTGGCCATTGTATCGGTTGGGTATGATTTCCATTGAAATACGGCCTCGGTTTTTAATGAAGTTGGCATATACAACTTGCTGGTCCAGCCAATATAAATTTCGTCGCCGTTCAGCGCCTGGTAGTTTTTAGCCCCATGCCCTTCGGTACGATGGCTGTCAACAGGTTTTAAAAATTTCCAGCATAATGTCCCTGTTTCATCATTTACGGTGGTTAAAGTGCCCGTCCCTTCAATGTTTACATCCTTCCACACGTTGGCCGACCCCCGGGAAGCATCGCCATTAAACAATACAGATAGTGTTTTGAGTGTTGGGGCACTTTCAACAGGTTCATTTGCATCAACGTTCTTTACGTCTTTTTTGCATTGGGATAACATAAGCCCGCAGCCCATAGCAAGCATAGTCACAATAAGATTGATCTTTTTCATTAGTTAGTTTTTAAATGGTTAATAATTGGTTGCGCAACCGGTTGCGTAAATGTATTAAACTTTTATTTAAAACAAAATTTTTTATTTAATTATCAGTTTTAAGGGTTACAATTGTGTATGGTAATAATAAGATGACATTCAGTAGCTTATTATCATAAAGCCTTAATATTGCAATTACAGTTCAAACATGTTTATGATGCTTGAATAAAGCTTAACAAACAATGAGCATAGAAGACAGCTATAATAAAAATAAAGAGATCACACTTATTGATATAGCAAAGGAATTGAATGTATCCAAAAGCACAGTATCCCGCGCGCTTCAGGATCATCATTCTATTAGTGGCGCTACTAAAGACGCTGTGCGTAAGCTTGCCGAAAAATATCATTACCAGCCAAATGCTATTGCTGCCAGCTTGTTTAAAAAATCCACTAAAACCATTGGTGTCATTGTTCCGATATTGTCTCATTACTTTTTCTCGACCGCAATTGCGGGAATAGAAGAAGTTGCCTACAACGCAGGTTATAAGGTGATTATATGCCAATCAAATGAATCGTACGAGCGGGAGGTGATCGTATCAAAAACACTGCTATCGGCCAAGGTAGACGGATTGATCGTGTCGGTTTCGAAAGAAACTATCAATATGGATCATTTTAGCACTTTTATAAGCAAGAATATCCCCCTGGTGTTTTTTGACCGTTTACCTGCGGGCATTAAAACCAATATGGTATCGGTAGATGATTATGATGGCGCTTTTAAAATGGTTGAACACCTTATTCGGCAAGGGTGTAAAAAAATAGCGCATTTTACCGGTCCATTAAATATCGCTTTATCGCAAAACAGGTTGCAGGGGTATAAAGATGCCCTAAGCAAGTATGATATTGCGATAGACGACGCACTGATCTATGAATGCGGCTTTGAAAGATCGCAGGCGATAGCATCGACAGAAAAGATGCTGGCCGACGGTATTTCTCCCGACGCGATATTTGCGGTTTGTGACCCGGTTGCTATAGGTATAATGCTTACTTTAAAGCAAAAGGGAATAAACATACCTGATGATATCGCGGTTGCAGGTTTTAATGATGACCCAACGGCTACGGTTATCGATCCGCCGTTAACAACGGTTATACAGCCCGCTTTTGAAATTGGCGCGGCAGCAGCAGAGATTTGTTTGAAGCAAATAGCCAGGCCGGGTAGTAAGTACATAAAAAAGATACTTAAAACTGAACTGATCGTCAGACGATCTACTATTAAAAAAAAGCTGGCTAAACCCTTGGTTTAATACTTTCCAAATACAATTCTTCCACCTTCTTCCTGGCCCAATCCGTCTTTCTTAAAAACTTCAGACTGGATTTAATGCTGGGGTTATCCAAAAAACAGTTGATGCGGATACGATAGCCTAACTCAGGCCAGCCATAATGCGCTACCAGGTGGGTGAGGATAGCCTCCAGCGTTTTGCCATGCAGCGGGTTATTGGGTTGTTCGGGCATGTGGTAAATTTAATAAAGCTAAGGCACAAAGCTATTTTAATTCCGAAATCAACCTTTAATTGCTTTTAACAGGTTATCAAACACCAAACGTAATTCCTTTTCGGTAGCGGCATCAATAACATGGCCGCCTGTATCCATTTTGGCGCGGATAAATGGGATAAGCAGCGTGGCACCTTCAATAATATGGGCGTTTATAGCCCCAAGCGTAGTCAATAAGGATGGATGCGCATAGTTGCCTTGCGACGATGCGGTAATAACGGCCACAGGCTTATCTACAAAGTTCCCGGCAGCCACCGTCCAGTCTAGCAGGTTTTTGAGCGAGCCGGGTACCCCAAAAGCGTATTCGGGTGTGCAAATGATCACCGCATCGGCCGCGTTTAATTGCTGGTGCAGGTTTTGCACAGCAGCAGGGTAGGCTTTACCCTCGGCCATTGGAATAAAATGCGGCAACCCGCCCATGCCGGTATAAATTTGGTAATTAATAGCGGCGGGCGCCCAGGTACCTAATAAAGTCAGTAGCTGCGTGTTTGACGAGCCTTCGCGCAAGCTGCCGGATATGGCTAAGATGGTTTTGTTCATAGTAATTATCATGCGTCATGCTGAACCCAAGGAGGAATCCTATACCCGCTTACCGCTTTTATAAGATTTCTCCTCGTACCTCGTTCGAAATGACAGTAGTGGTTAAACTTAAGGCACAAATTGCAGCAAAAACGCCGAACCTTTACCTTCTGCCGATTGTACCTGGATATTGCCTTTATGCAGCAGCATAATTTGCTTGCACAGGCTTAAGCCAATACCGCTACCGGTTTTACGGGTACTAAAAAACGGAATAAATATCTTATCCAATAATTCGGGGGGCATGCCAACGCCATTATCTGCAATTTTTACAATGGTTTTATTATTGGGCTGCAATTCGCCGGATAATATAATGCGTGGTTCGTCACGGTCTTTAACAGCTTCTATAGCATTTACCAGCAGATTGATGATCACTTGTTCAACCAGGTTAATGTCCGCCTCAATCGCCAGGGTAGGGTCGCGCAGGATAATCTCCAGCTCAATATGCTTTTTCTCCAGCGTGGGCTGCATCAGGTTGCTCAGGTTCTCGAACAGGTCGCGTACCAGTACCTTTTTAAGGTCAAGCTTGGTGATTTTGTTCAGGTTGCGGTAGCTCTCCGTGAATTTCAGCAAACCCTCGCTACGTCGTTTAATCGTATCAATACCCAGTTCCAGATCTTCCAGTTGGCTGCTTACGGGGCTATTAGCAATCTCCGGGCTTTGCAAACGGTTTTTCAAAGTATCCGCTAACGATGAGATAGGCGCTACCGAGTTCATGATCTCGTGCGTCATAACGTTCAACAGCTTTTGCCACGCCTTTGATTCCGTTTCATCCAATGCCTCGCTCACATTCTGAAACGCCAGTAGTTTATAAAGGCGGTCATCGCTGCGCAACACACTGGCGGTAACCAATACTTTTATTAATTGCTGGTTACGGGTAAGCGATACTACTTTGCTATCGCCGGGTTTAAGGCCAATCACCTCCTGGTAAAGCGAAGGCTCCCGTTTTTCAAGCGAGTGGATGGTTTTAAGATAAGGAATGCTGAGCAGGTTTTTAAAGGCCTCGTTTATCCAGCCGGTTTCGCCGGTTTCGGCATCGAATGATACAATGCCGGTATCCACCAGTTCCAGTATTTTTTGCAGGTAATGGTATTGGGTTTCCCGTTCGCGGCTGATGAGTTTGAAGGTGGTGTTGATCTCGTTAAAACCCTTGCGCAGCGGTTTAAGCTCGGTAGGTGCCCGGCGCTCATCAAAATGGCGTGAAAAATCGCGGTAGTGGATAGACTCAACAAACTGGTTCACTTCATCCTGCGCCTTTTTCTGAAAGCGGATCAACTCGTACATCTGGTAAGCAATTACCGGCACAACAAACACCAGGTAAATAAACGCGCTTTGCACAACAATAAACGCGGCTATAGTAAGCGTAACAAACAGCGCCAGCACCCGGCCTAAAAAACGCCACTCATATTTTTTATATATCATACTTGCTTAATCTGCGGTATAGTGCGGTACGGGTAAGGCCCAATTCTTTTGCGGCGCGGGTAATATTACCGTTGTGTTTTTCAATTACGCGTAAAATGGCGTTTTTTTCCATGGCGCTCAGCGGGATATTGCTGTCGTCTTCCACCGTTTCAATAGCTGTTTCCAGCGATGAGAAGATCAGGTCGTCGGTCTTCAGGATATGGTCGTCGGCCATAATTACGGCACGTTCTATAGAATACTGCAACTCACGTACGTTCCCCGGGTAATTATACTGTTTTAGCTTGGTTAAGGCTGCGGGTTCAAAATCCATGGCAGGCTTGGCATATTTACCGGTATACAGCTTGGCAAAATGGCGCGCCAGCAGCACAATATCGTTATTGCGCTTACGCAGCGGCGGCATCGTTATCTCAACCGTATTAATGCGGTAAATCAAATCTTTACGGAATTTATTCTCGTTGGCCAGTTCCTGCAGCGGCATATTGGTGGCGCATATCAACCGGATATCAATATCTATAGGTTTATTAGTGCCCAGGCGGGTAACCTGTCTGTTTTGCAGCACGGTTAATAACTTAGCTTGCTGCTGCAGGCTGATGTTGCCAATCTCATCTAAAAACAAAGTGCCGCCATGCGCATCCTCAAAGCGGCCGGGGCGGTCTTCGCGGGCATCTGTAAATGCCCCTTTTTTATGGCCAAATAATTCACTTTCAAATAAAGTATCGGTAAGTGCGCCCACATCCACTTTTACAAACGGCTTATTGGCCCGCATAGACCGTTCGTGAATGGCCTTGGCCATCAAATCTTTACCGGTACCGTTTTCGCCAAGAATTAAAATATTAGCATCGGTAGGGGCAATCTTATTCACTTTATGGAAAATATCCTGCATCGCTTCCGATTCGCCCAGGATGGAAGTAGAACCAGCCGTGCTTTTTTGCGGCGCCTTTACGGTTTTCGTACCTTCCTGTTTGTCCAGCAGATCTTTTATGGTCTCAATAAGCTTTTCGTTATGCCAGGGTTTAACAATAAAATCGTTAGCGCCCTCTTTTAACGACCGTACGGCCAAATCGATATCGCCATAAGCCGTAATCATAATAATGCATACGTTTGGTTTCCATTCTTTAATTTTACGCAGCCAGTAAATACCTTCGTTGCCTGTGTTAATAGCGCTGTTAAAGTTCATATCCAGCAATATCAGGTCAATCTGGTTGCGTTGTATCAGCCAGTTCAGGTTCTCAGGGTTTTTCTCGGTGATCACTTCCTGCGCTTCGGTTTTCAGCAAAAGCTTCACCGCGGTAAGCACATCGGTATCATCATCAACAATTAAAACGGTTGCTTTTTTTAGTATCATTTTTATGCGATAGATTGGAACGGTTAAAGTAATTAAAAAATCTGAGCCTCATCCAAGCCTCTTTAAAGAGAAGGTTTTTATAACCGTTCTCCCCGAGAGGCAGACTAAGGTACTTTTACATACCAATTTAATACCCATATTGCCAACGTGCTGATAAACAGTATTTTTATTTATCAGGCGTAAAATATACTGTATCATAACCGTACACCTGATGTAACATAAGCGTACGGCATATCGCGGCGTATGTTGGATAATATACTGAAAAACAAGGTTTTAATTTGTGGCATGCGTTTGTATTAGCCTATACCAAAATATCTATAAATACGTGGACAGAAAAATTGAAAAAAAGACATGGAACAGCAAACGGATACTTACCATTTGCGGGGTTGTTGTGCTATTGATAGTAATAATTTTTGCGGTACGGTCGGGCACCGGTAAAAGCAAATTGAATGAAGATGCCGAACGTATAACCATTAGCGATGTACATAAAGGCCCGTTCCAGGTTACTATACCCGAAAATGGTACCGTGCAGCCATTAACTACCATTTATATTGATGCTGCCGAAGGTGGCCGCGTAGAAAAGAAATTTGTTGAAGACGGCGCCATGATGAAAAAAGGCGACCCGATATTAAAACTTTCAAACACCGATCTGGAGCTAAGCCTGGCCAACCAGGAAACCGCCGTGTTTGCCGAACTGACCCAAATGCAGATATCGCACACCGCGGCTATGCAAAGCAGTATTGGCAAACTTAACCAGATGGCCGATGTGGATAATGCCTTTAAGGAAGCCGAGCGGATATACAAGGTTGATAAACATATGTACGATCAAAAAGCGATAGGCTTGCAGGAGTTTAAAAAAGCCGAGAATGAATACAACTATCAGCTGCGCCGTAAAAAACTGACCACCCAAATACTATCGCAGGATACTACTATGAACAGGCAGCAGGAACAGCAGGCTAAAGAACAATATGCCCACATGAAAAACACGCTGCAACTGATGCGTAAAAAGGTAGAAGATTTAACTATCCGTGCACCTGTGGATGGGCAGCTAACTTCGCTTGACGCGGAAATTGGTCAAAACAAGGCTAAAGGCGGTAACCTGGGCCAGATAGATGTGATAAGCGGCTACAAAGTGCGGGTTGATATTGATGAACACTACCTGCAGCAGGTATACGTGGGTATCCCCGGAACATTTATCCTTGGCGACAAAACTTATAAGCTAACCGTTAAAAAGGTATACGCGCAGATAACCGCCGGCAAGTTCCAGGTTGATATGCAATTTGTAGGCAAAGTTCCCGAGGGCATCCGCCGCGGACAAACCTTGCAGATCACGCTGGCATTGAGCGATGAAACCCAGGCGGTACTGGTGCCGCGCGGCGGCTTCTTCAACCAAACAGGGGGTAACTGGATATTTAAATTAAGTCCTGATGGCAAAACGGCTTATCGTACCGATATACAACTGGGCCGCCAAAACCCCGACTATTACGAAGTGCTGCAAGGCTTGAAACCGGGCGATAAAGTAATTACCAGCAGTTATGATAATTACGGGGATATACAGGAATTGGTAATAAAGAAATAAACATTGTTAAGCAGCATATAAAAGCGAATAAATAATCACAATTAAAATAAACAAGCCGCTAAGGCTTTGGGAGGCTAAATGATAAAAATTACAAATCTTGAAAAATTCTACCGGACTGAGGAAGTAGAAACAATTGCTTTGAACAAACTATCCATGGAAGTTAAAAAGGGCGAGTTTGTGGCCATTATGGGCCCATCGGGCTGCGGTAAATCAACCTTGTTGAATATACTTGGCCTGTTGGATGATCCCGATGCCGGCAGTTACCTGTTCAACGATATTGAGGTAGCCAATTTTAATGAACGTAAGCGTGCCGATCTGCGTAAGCATAACATAGGTTTTGTGTTCCAAAGCTTTAACCTTATTGATGAGCTGACCGTTTTTGAGAACGTTGAACTGCCGCTGATCTATACCGGCGTACCTGCCTCAGAACGCGTAGGCAAGGTAGAGGCTGTGCTGGATAAAATGCAGATAATGCACCGCCGCAACCACTACCCGCAGCAGTTATCGGGCGGTCAGCAGCAGCGTGTGGCCATAGCCCGTGCGGTTGTGAACAACCCAAAACTAATACTTGCGGATGAGCCTACCGGTAACCTGGACAGCAGCAACGGTAACGATGTAATGGAACTATTAACCGATTTGAACGAACAGGGTACTACCATAATTATGGTAACACACTCTGAACATGATGCCCGCTACAGTCACCGCATTATCCGCTTGCTGGATGGGCAAACTGTAATGGAAAATATTATGATATAACCTGCTGCCAACTAAAATTTATATCAGTTAATCAATGTGCCCTCTGCGGCCCCTTCTTTAGTGGGAAGGGGCCAAATGATGGAATAAATGCAATACCTATGCTTAGAAATTATATCAAAATAGCCTGGAGAAATATCGTAGCACGGAAGTTTTATACCTTGCTTAATATTGGCGGCCTGGCGCTGGCGGGTAGCTGCTGCATTTTTATTTACCTGTATACCAGCTATAATTTAAGCTTTGACAGGTATCATCATAATTCGGATAATATATTCAAGCTGGTTTATGAACTACATCTTGATAAGATAGAATATGATAAGGGAGCCTCGTATGCCGAATACCAGGCAGCATTAAAAAACATACCACAGGTAAATCAGGGGGCATTTGCGATAGTAAACCAGGATATGATTGTTAATGTTGAGGGGGGCAAGCGTTTTAAAGAAGATAAAACAGTCACTTTTGCCGGCTCAGATTGGTTTAAATTATTTAGCCATCAATGGCTGCGTGGGAGTGTTACCAGCCTTGATGCTCCGTTTAATGCTGTGCTTCGACAAAAAACTGCTAATAAATATTTTGGTAATACGGATCCGATAGGAAAGACCTTAATTATAAACGATCATTTAATAAAGGTTTCTGGTATTATAGCCGATGGCCCTTTCACTACGGATTACCGTGCGGATATCTATCTTTCCTTCAGTACTTTTTTTTCGCAGCCCAAATTTGAAAAGGCTTTTTTTACCGATTGGGGATATTTAAGCAGCCCGTTTACCGCATTTGTTAAATTGAATGATCCTAATCAAAAGGATGCGGTAGAAAAGCAATTATTAGCGTTGGAAAAAACGCAGAAGTGGGCAGATATGTATAAGTATTTTCACTTTAAGTTACTACCCCTGAAAGAAGCCCATTTTGATACCCGCTACGGCGGTACTGTGCAAAAAGCCCTGCTATGGAACCTGATAGCTATCGGATTACTTATCATTAGCATAGCGGTTATTAATTATATTAATATTGTATTAGCCCAGCAAACCAGGCGTGCGGTTGAGATAGCTACACGGAAAGTGCTTGGTGGCTCGGTCAGCCAAATTTTTATGCAGTTCGTTACCGAATCATTGGTAACATCGGTGTTAGCCGTAATAGCTTCTATCTTAATGGTGATATTGCTTTTACCAACAGCTAATTTATGGTTGTTCACCGACGCCCCTATCCATATTGTTTCATACACCGGCCTTGGCCTATATGCTATCATTTTACTAATAATAATAGGGATTAGTACCAGCATTTATCCGGCATGGTTATTAAGCAGGATAAGCTTAGCCCGTGTACTTAAAAATAATCTCCTAAATCTGCAGGCAGGTATTGGGCGCAAAATGCTGATAGTATTTCAAAATACGATTACCCAGGGGCTTATAATTTGTACCATCATTATTATTGCCCAGGTATATTTTCTTAGAAACACAGACATAGGCTTTGATCGTAAAATGGTAATCACTATTCCTACGGGCCAAACTACCGCTTCACAAAAATATCAGCTAACCGAATACCTGAAACATATTCCCAATGTTCAATCTGTTAGTTTTTGCCTTAATTCACCAGCCAGCACCAGTGCACGTGGGGGCACGGTAATGCTCAAAACATATAATTGGGAGCCTTGGGCTGCACGCTTTGCCTATGGCGATTCGGCATACTGCCGTACTTTTGGTATGCAGATTATAGCTGGCCGTAATATCCGTAACCAGCAGCCAATCCACGAATTCCTGATCAATAAAACAATGGCGGATATGCTGCGCGCGAAACATAAGGAAGATGTTATAGGCGAAAAACTCTCGGCAGGCGATAATAAAGGGGTTATAGTAGGAGTGGTGAAGGATTTTAATGTGAACTCTTTACAGGGGCGTATCGAGCCGTCACTAATACAGGAAGACAGTACCCTGCAAACGGGAATGGCTGTAAAGTTGGGGAGAGGCAATATTGAAACAACGATGGACGATCTGCATAAAGTATACCAGAAAGTACTGCCTGATCAGGTATTCACGTATCAGTTTGTTGATGAACAAATAGCACAGTTGTATAAAAAAGAAAGTATCCAGCAAAAACTCATTTGTGTTTCGGCCTCTATAGCTATTGCCATAAGTTCGCTGGGTTTGTTGGGTTTAGTATCGTTGATAGCGTTACAGCGTACTAAAGAAATAGGCATCAGAAAAGTGCTGGGGGCATCAGTTACCCAGTTATGGCTGATGCTCTCGGTCGATTTTGTTTGGATGGAAATATTGGCCTTCGCCATTGCGGCGCCGGTATCGTTATGGATCATGAATAAATGGCTGCAAAATTTTGCCTATCATATACAAATACAATGGTGGATGTTTGCCATGGCCGGTTTAACGGCAATTGTAATTGCTTTGATCACTATTAGTTTTCAATCAATTAAAGCGTCCATAGCTAACCCGGTTAAAAGTTTACGGAGCGAATAGGTATTGGCTACGCTGTTATTAATCATTGAGTGATATGTTATTAGAAGGAATCAATAATTCAACCAATCAACAATTATGTTAAGGAACTATATCAAAACCGCGTTCAGGAGCTTGTTAAAAAACAAGACCTACAGTTTTCTGAACATTTTTGGATTGGCTATAGGCATAGCTTGCGCGGCCTTTATTTTTTTGTGGGTGGAGAACGAGGTCAGCTTCGATTCGGTACATCAAAAGAAAGACAGACTGTTTATTGCTAAAGAAAACCAGCAGTATGTTGATCATGTTTTCACGCATTCATCAACCCCCGGTTTGTTTGGTCCGGCTATAAAAGCTGAGGTCCCCGGCATAGCTAATGTTTGCCGGACATCTGAAGATCAAAGCTTTTTATTTTCAAAGGGGGATAAAGCATTTTACGCTACGGGCATCTACGCGGAAACATCTTTATTCAGCATGTTTACCATGCCTTTTGTGCAAGGCAATGCCAGCAGGGTGTTAACACAACCTCATTCGATGGTAATTACCGAGTCGGCCGCTAAAAAGTTTTTTGGTAGCCAGGCAAACGTGGTTGGGCAAACCATTAAAGTAGATAACAAACAGGATTATGTGATAGAAGGAGTGGTGAAAGATAACCCGGCTAATTCAACATTTCAATTTGAATGGGTTATGCCATTTCAACCTTTTTTTGATGCCAGTCCGTGGCTGCAAGGTTGGGGCAATAATTCATTACATACTTATGTTGAGCTAAAACCAGGTGTAAGCCCCGAAACTGTAAATAAACAGCTGTATAATTTTCTACCTAAAAAATTGCCAGGCGCCATCAGTCATGTTTTCCTTTTTGGGATGAAAGACTGGCATTTGCGCGATGTTTTTAAAGATGGCAAACAAACAGGCGAAGGGCGTATCCAAAACGTGCGGCTGTTCTCTGTCATCGCCTGGATAATATTGCTTATTGCCTGTATCAACTTCATGAACCTGGCTACAGCCCGCAGCGAAAAACGCGCCCGTGAGGTTGGCGTACGCAAGGTTTTAGGCGCGGGCAAAAAAATGCTTATTGCCCAGTTTATTGGCGAAGCATTATTTATGGCGCTATTATCTGCCGCTATTGCCGTGCTTATTGTCCTGTTACTGCTCCCGGCGTTCAATCTGTTGGTTGAAAAACAACTGACCGCAGGGTTTAACAACCCGTTACATATTACAGCAGTTTTGCTTGTTGCGGTTGTTTGCGGGTTGATAGCAGGCAGCTACCCCTCCCTTTACTTATCATCATTTAACCCGGTTTCGGTATTAAAAGGGATCAAATTGAAAGATGGCAGTGCAGCATTTGTGCGTAAAGGATTAGTGGTAACACAGTTTACCATTTCTATTGTCCTTATCATCTGCACCATAATTGTATATCAGCAAATACAGCACGTTAAAAGCAGGCAGCTGGGCTTTAACCGGAATAACCTGATAGAGATGGATGCCCAGGGCAATATTTCCAATGATTTCGCCCGCATACAGCAGGATATGCTCAATACAGGCTATGTTGATCACGTAGCTTTAGCCGACCACCCAACGCTATATGATGGCAACAATACTTCGAGCTATACGTGGGAAGCTAAACCTGCTGGTTCGGTAGTTTTAATATCGCGCAGGTATGTTACCCCCGAATTCATGTCAACACTGCATATGAAACTACTGGAAGGCCGCAACCTTACCATAGCCGATACCACAAATGAATCGGGTATAGTAATTACACAATCTTTGGAAAAGCTGATGGGTAAAGGCAGTGCTATAGGCAAAGTGATACGACATGAAGGTAATAAAACAGCATCAACCGTTGTTGGTGTGGTAAACGATTATGTGTATGGAAACATGTATGGCAAATCAGACCCGGTAGTGTTTCTTAGCCTGCCGCTTGATCATGCCAACTACATGTACATTCATTTTAAGCCAGGAAGCGATGTGGAAAAGGTTGTCGCCTCTATTCAATCGGTTATGAAAAAAGATAATCCCGCATTCCCGTTCAACTACAGGTTTTTAGATACCGAGTTCAATAAATTATTTACAGGCGAAATGCTGGTGAGCAAGCTATCGCGTGTGTTCGCAACGCTGGCTATCATTATATCGTGTTTAGGCTTGTTTGGTTTAGCGGCCTACACTGCCGAACGGCGTACAAAAGAAATAGGCATACGTAAGGTATTAGGCGCCAGCGTTTCGGGCATAACCGGCTTATTATCAAAAGATTTTTTACAGCTCGTTATCGTATCGTGTGTGCTGGCCTTCCCTGTAGCTTATTATATGATGCATAACTGGCTTAGCAGTTATCGTTACCGCATTGATATGCAATGGTGGGTGTTTGGCATGGCCGGTTTAGCGGCAATTATTATAGCCCTGGTTACTATTAGTTTCCAATCAATTAAAGCGGCGATAGCTAATCCGGTTAAAAGTTTACGTAACGAATAATGACAGTTATCAACAAATATTGACAGCGTTTAACAGATAGCAAAATGATACGCAACTACATTAAAATAGCCTGGCGCAACCTTGTACGTAATAAGGTTAGTAGTTTTATTAATATAAGCGGGTTAGCCATTGGCTTAACTTGCTTGTTACTGATAGGGATGTATATAAAGGACGAGTTAAGTTATGACCGTTCTTTTACAGATGCGAAACGGATATACCGCGTAAACATTGATGTAAAGCGGGGAAACGACCGGTATGTTGTTGGCCATACGCCGCCGCCGGTTGGTAACGCGCTGGTAAAGAACTTTCCCGAGGTAGAAAGTTACACACGCATATTTATGCCGGGCGATGAGATCATCCATTACGAAATAAATGGCCGGAAGAACTCGGTGACCGAGAAAAAAACGCTTGTTGTTGATGCCAATTTTGTAAAATTCTTTAACTACCCATTAGTTGCCGGCGATGCCTCAACATGCCTGAATGGGGTACATTCATTGGTTATTACCCAACAAGCGGCAAAAAAATACTTTGGTGATGCATCGCCCCTTGGCAAAACGCTGGTATTGAACGGAAACGGAACGCCATATACAGTTACTGCGGTATTAAAAGATCTCCCCAAGCAATCATCACTACAATTCGACGTTTTGCGACCAGCGGCAAGCGCCCGGGTAATTAAAAATTTTGATTGGAGCTGGATATGGCTGCAAATGGGCACCTATGTTAAACTTAAACCCCAAATAGCCGGTAACCCCGCCAGGGTTGCGCAATTAGAAGCGAAATTTCCAAAAACTATAGCGCAGCTAACCAGCAATATGCAATTTGGTAAGCCGTATGGCATTTTTAAACTGCAGCCACTAATTGATGTACATCTGTATTCGGCAAACATCGGCACACGCTATTTCCAGCAAAGCGATATTAAGTATGTCTACATATTCCTGACCATTGCCTTTTTTATTATGCTGCTGGCTTGTGTAAATTTCATGAATTTATCTACCGCGCAATCGGCTAAAAGGAGCAAGGAGGTGGGGATCAGGAAAGTTTTGGGCTCTTTGCGTAAGCAGCTCATCAGGCAATTTCTTGTCGAAGCTTTATTGTATAGTATTTGCGCCGGTATAATAGCCCTGCTATTAACTATAGTGGTTTTACCCGCATTTAACCAACTGGCCGATAAAAGTATTTCGGCCGATGTATTTCTTAACTATAAGACATTTATAGGGGTTGTGGCATTAGTGCTTATTACCGGCTTGCTTGCCGGCAGCTACCCGGCATTTTTCCTTACCTCGTTTAAACCCGTTAGCGTATTAAAAGGCAATAGTTTGTTTAAAGCCTCGGGCGGTGCATTTTTTACCCGCAACGCCCTGGTGGTTTTTCAATTTACCGTATCAACTATCCTTTTGATATGCACTATTGTAGTGTACAAGCAATTAATGTATAACCAAACAAAAGACCTTGGTTTTGACAAGGACAATGTGGTTATTATATCAAACCCGGCAAACCTTGGAGCAAGCGAAGAGACCTTCCGGCAGGAATTACTGAAGAAGCCCGGGGTAATTAATGCCAGTATATCATCGGGCCTGCCGGCCGAAAGTTCATTTGGCGACAATTACGTACCCGAAACTAATCCGGCTAATATCACCGAGTTAACAGGTATCGACCTTTCATCTTTTATGGTTGATGAGGCTTTTGTACCAACATTAAAGCTTAAAGTGATAAGCGGCAGGGCCTTTTCAAAAAACTTTGCCGATTCGTCGTCTGTGATATTAAACGAACTTGCCGCCAAACAAATAGGCTGGGAAAATCCCATCGGTAAAACCATTACTTATCCTGGTAACAACAATCAAAAATTTACAGTGATAGGGGTGGTGAAGGACTTTAATACCGATTCGTTCCGGTCCAGTATTGTGCCATACGCGCTGTTTTACACCACCTCAAAAACATATAATATCAGGTCTTCTTACCTGACTGTACGAATCAAGCCCGGAGATTATAATGCAACACTTAACGCCATTCAAAACAAATGGAAACAGTTTGCGCCCGAACTACCGTTTGATTACAGCTTTATGGATGCAGAATTTAACTTACTATACCGTTCTGATCAAACAATAAGTAAGGTGCTGACAACCTTTACCGTGCTTTCAATAATTGTGGCTTGTTTAGGTTTGCTTGGTTTGGCCATGTTTACCGCCGAACGCCGCACCAAGGAAATAGGTATCCGCAAAGTTTTGGGGGCTTCTGTTCAAAATGTAGTGGCCATGCTATCAAAAGATTTTCTTTTGCTGCTATTAATAGCCTCGATAATCGCTTTCCCAATAGCCTGGTACGCCATGAATAAATGGCTGCAGGATTACGCCTATCGTACCAATATAAGCTGGTGGGTATTTGCATTAGCGGCAGGGCTAACGGTCACTATAACATTAATAACTATAAGTTTTCAATCAGTTAAAGCAGCATTGGCTAACCCGGTTAAAAGTTTAAGAAGCGAATAGAAATATAATGAATAATTAATTCAAAAAATTGATATCATGATCAAAAACTATATCAAAACGGCCTGGCGGGGTATGCTTAAGAATAAGTTTTATACCCTTATCAATATTATTGGATTAACCATAGGCTTATCGGTAGGGCTGCTTATTTTGCTTTGGGTGCAGGACGAGTTGAGTTTTGACCGCTTTAATACCAAAGCGCCAAATATATACCGGCTGGAAACCGTAGGAGGGCTGGGGCAAAGTCGCCGGATATTTAACGAAGACATGGCCCCTATAGCCACATTTGCAAAAAAAGAAATACCAGAGATTGCCAACGCCGTTCGTATTGCCCCAAACTACCTGGCGGGTTTATTTAAGTATGGCGAAAAAACTTTCAGCGACGATATATCGGTGTTTACCGACCCTTCGTTATTTTCAATCTTTGATTTCCCTTTGATAAAAGGCGACCAGCATAACCCTTTTCCGGATATTAATTCGGTTGTTATTACCCAGAAAACAGCCCTTAAATATTTTGGCAACAGCGACCCAATAGGAAAAGTAATTGTTGATAACAACAAAGTTAGTTTTAGGGTAACTGGTGTGATAAAAGATTTTCCGCACAATTCAAGTATCAACTACGGCTTGTTTTTTCCAATGGGTTATCTTAATCAGGTAGCCTATATTAAAAATAATGTTACCTACCATGGTTCATCGCAGCTTGCTACTATGGATGCCGATTGGCATAACCTGGGTTATGAAACATACCTGCTAACCAAGCCGGGTGTACAGGTAAATATTAAGCAAATTCAAACCAAACTGCGTAATATACATATCCGTAACAAAGCCGATGATACCGATGTGGCTTACCTGATGGAGCCATTAACCCGAATGCACCTGTATAAATCTGACGGTACAGATGGCGGCATGGCTACCGTACGGATATTTGCCATTATTGCTATACTGATACTGATAATTGCCTGTATTAACTATGTCAACCTGTCAACCGCGCTTTCCATGCTGCGTGCAAGGGAGGTGAGCATGCGTAAGATTATAGGGGCTGCAAAAGCGCAATTATTTGCGCAGTTTATTGTAGAGACCGTTGTGCTGTACCTTATTGCCACCATACTGGCTTTTGGGTTAATGTTCGCATTAATGCCGGTTTACAATCAGTTTTCGGGCAAGCAGTTGATATTTAGTTTAAGCGACGTACAGGTTTGGACGGTTATAGTTATAGCGCTTATAGTTACTTTGGCCGCATCCAGTATTTATCCTGCGTTGCTTTTATCGTCTTTCGATCCATTGAAAGCCCTTAAGGGAAAAATATCCGCCGGTATGGGCAGTGGCACGTTCCGTAAAATGTTGGTTGTGGTACAATTTACAGTTTCTATCATCCTGATCATAGGTACATTGATAATTGGCAGGCAGCTTAGTTATATCCGTAATAAAAACCTTGGTTATGATAAAGAACATGTACTAACATTTTTTATGGGCGGCGTAGGAAAACAATACGACGCTTTTAAGGCCGAGCTGATGAAAAACCCATCTATCACATCGGTTAGCCGCTCCAGTTCAAACATTGTTGATGTGGGTTCTTTTACCGGCGATGCTGATTGGGAAGGCATGCCGGTGAACGGCAACCTGTATTTTCATCCTGTATTTGTAGATAAAACATTTATCCCATTCTTTAAAATGAAATTGTTATCGGGCCAGAATTTTACCGGTGCGGTGGCAGATTCATCGCATTATATCCTGAACGAAACCGCTGTTGAGCAAATGGGCATAAAAGACCCGGTAGGCAAAAAGTTCAGGATGGGCCAGGTAAAAGGGACAATTATTGGCATAGTGAAGGATTTTCATTTTAACAGTCTGCACAAAAAAATAGAGCCCGCAATACTGGCCTATAATCCCAATATCGCCGGACGGATCTATATAAAAACCACCGCAGCCAACACACACGCAGCATTGGAGGCTACCGAGCGCGTCTGGAAACAATTTGACCGGGAAACGCCGTTCAATTCCATTTTTTTAGATGAGAGTTTTGGTCGCCTGTATAAAATAGAGCAGCGTACCGGGGCGTTGTTCAATGTTTTTGCCGCGGTAGCCATTATTGTATCGTGTCTGGGCTTGTTTGGTTTAGCAACTTACACGGCACAGGTAAAAACAAAGGAAATAGGCATACGCAAAGTGCTGGGCGCCAGCGTAGGCAGCATTACCCGCATGCTATCATGGGATTTTTTATTGTTAGTATTACTATCAGTGGGTATAGCTGTGCCTCTGGCCTGGTATGGCATGAATAAGTGGCTGCAGGATTTTGCTTACCACGCAAAAATACAATGGTGGCTGTTTCTATTGGCTGGGTTATCGGCTATGGTTATAGCGCTTATTACAATTAGTTTTCAATCAGTTAAAGCAGCATTGGCTAACCCGGTTAAAAGTTTACGGAGCGAATAGAATTAGTCCGAAAGTCGGGAGTCCGAAAAAATATATTTAGTAATCATCTTCCGGACTTTCGGTCTTTCCGACTTCCGGACTAAAAAAATAGAAATATGATAAGGAATTATATTAAGATAGCCTGGCGCAATATTTACAAACGTAAAGTGTTTTCGCTGATCCACATTTTAGGATTAACTATAGGCATTACCGTTTGCCTGATGATCTTCCTGTTTATTATGAACGAGTTTAGTGTGGATAGTTTCCATAAAAACGAAGCGAATATTTACAGGGTAATGCGCAAGTTTGATAAAACAAAACAGGATGTTCCTTACCTGTCGGGCCCGTATGCACCGGCTTTGCTGAACGATTTCCCCAGCGATATTAAAATGGCGGTGCGGGTGCGCCCCACCAATTACCTTGTATCGTTTGATGACAAAGCCTTTTCTGAGCGGAATGTCTACGACGTTGACCCCGGCTTTTTTACATTGTTTTCTTTTCCGCTGCTAAAAGGTAATGCGGCAGACGTATTGAAAAACCCCAACAGTATAGTGTTGACGGAAAAAACAGCTAAAAAATATTTTGGCAGTGCAAATGCGGCGATGGGTAAAGTAGTACAAATTGATAAAAACCTGCGGCTAAAAGTTACGGGCGTTGCTAAAAATATCCCCTCAAATTCGCACCTGGATTTTGACATGGTAGTGCCAATAACCAACTATACAAATGGCGATGGCTTTAAAAACTGGATAAATAACAGCCTATTTGTATACGCGCTATTGAACGAGCATACAGACAAAGCCCGCCTGGAAAGTAAATTTGACGGCTTTATGCAGAAGTATATGGGGGATGCCATGAAAAAGTACGGCTTTAAATTTGGATTATCGCTTACCCCAATGAAAGATATTTACTTCAAACCGGCTTCGGCGTTTGATAATGTGAAACATGGCGATAAAACGGTAGTCTACATCTTTATATCTATTGCGGTGCTTATTATGCTTATTGCCTGCATCAACTTTACTAACCTGGCTACCATCAGGGCGGTAGAGCGTTCCAAAGAAGTGGGCCTACGTAAAGTTATGGGCGCCCTGCGCGATCATTTGGTGCTGCAATTTATCGGCGAATCAATTTTACTCACACTCATCTCGTGTGTGCTTTCCATTGGCCTGCTATTACTCCTAATGCCTTCTTATAACCACATACTTGGCTATAACTTAACCGTATCGTGGAATACACCGCCTATATATCTTTTCCTGTTAGGCGTGATACTGGTTGTTGGCTTTTTGGCAGGCAGTTATCCCGCGTTCTTCCTTTCAACATTCTCACCTGTCGAAGCGCTTAAAGGCAAACTGAAATTGGGCAAGGGCGGTTCGTTTTTCAGGCAAGTGCTAGTGGTAGTGCAGTTTAGTATCTCGGTGCTGCTGATTATTGGCACCATAGTTATTATGAACCAGATGAATTATGTGAAAAGTAAACAACTGGGGTATGATAACGCCCAAACCTTAGTGATACCTATCGATAATAACGATATCTACAATCATCGTATAGCCTTTAAAAACCAGCTGCTGCAAAACAGCAACGTGGCTTCGGTATCCTTAATGTCGGGCGAACCAGGTGGGTTCTTCGATATCCAGGGGTTTGAAGTTGAAGGTCAACGGGAAATGTTTAAGCCGCGTAGCGAGTTTGCCGATTTTGACTATGTGAAAACCCTGGGCTTAAAAGTTATTGCCGGCCGCGATTTTTCGGGCCAGTACGCTACCGATACCGCACAAGCAGTTTTAATTAACCGCACGGCCGCCGCTAAATTGGGTTTTACACCAAACGGGTCATTGGGTAAATGGATAAAAAACTCGTTTCGTGATAGTGTACGCCGCCGGATAGTGGGGGTAGTTGAGGACTTCAATTTCCTGTCGCTGAAAGAAAAGATGGACGCGTTGGTAATATCACCAAGCGACGATCGCAGGGTAGTGGTAATTAAACTAAAACCAGGCAACCTTACGGCTTCGGTTGATGCGGTACGGAATATCTATCGTAACGTAGCACCCGTTTACCCGTTTGAATATACTTTCCTTGATAAAAAGTTTGATACCACTTATAAAAACGATATCAGGCAGCAAACCATTATCACCATATTTTCAAGTCTGGCCATATTTATTGCCTGTTTGGGCTTATTCGGCCTGGCATCCTTTACGGCCAGTAAACGCACTAAAGAAATTGGCGTGCGCAAGGTATTGGGGTCGTCGGTGCAAAATATCCTGCTGTTGTTATCAAAAGACCTGTTAAAGCCGGTATTAATAGCCACACTTATTGCCATGCCCCTGGGCTATTACTGCATGAATAAATGGCTGCAAAACTTTGCCTACAAGGTTGATATCGGTGCATGGGTATTTGTACTTGCAGGCCTGTTAACCGCGCTGATCGCTTTTGCAACCATCAGTTTCCAATCGGTAAAAGCGGCGTTAGCCAACCCTGTTAAAAGTTTAAGGAGCGAATGATAAGTGATTAGTCTAAAGTCTTAAGATCAAAGTATACCGACTTACGACTTTAGACTAAAGACTTTTAAATAAATTACTACCGGACTACCGGACTTAAAAAGAAAAGCCATGATAAAAAACTATCTCCGCAGCGCCTGGCGCAATATTGCAAGGCACAAGTTTATATCGTTCGTTAACATATTTGGTTTAACGGTGGGCATTACTTGCTGCCTGCTTATCCTAACCTATGTTTTTAATGAATTAAGCTATGATAAGTTTAACCCCAATGCCGACCGTACCTACCGTGTTACACGCACATTTTATACCCAAGATGGTACAGAAAGCCTGCATTTAAGCGCGGTTGCTCCGCCTTTTGGGCCTTTGCTTAAAACAGCGTTCCCTGATATTGAAAAAGTATCGAGGCTGCTGCCGAACGGGACAATTGCCGTACGGTATAACGAGAAGATGTTCAATGAAACCAACTCCTTTTTTGCTGATGAGAACTTCCAGGACATTTTTAAGTTAGATGTTACCAGGGGCGACCCCAAAACCGGCCTGACTGAACCTTATAACGTAATGATGACGGAAGCCATGGCCCGTAAATACTTTGGCGACCAGGACCCCATTAACCAGGTGGTTTTGCTGGATAACCTTAAGCATGGGTTTAAAGTTACCGGGATATTTAAACCGCTGCCAAACAATTCGCACATGCACGCAGAATTGCTGATGTCGTTTAATACACTTAAAGACAGTACCGTGTACGGCGAAAAGCAACTGCGTACCAATTATGGTAATAACTCATTCTACACTTACCTGTTATTGCCCAAAGGCTACAATGCGGAAAGGATAAATGGGCAGTTAAGCCCCTTCCTTGATAAATACGTTCAATTTAAAGGCATGCCTGCGGGATTGAAAACATCCAAGGTAACTAAACTTACCTTACAAAAATTGACCGACATCCACCTGCGTTCGCACCTGGATGATGAGATAGAGAACAATGGCAATATTACCCGGGTGTACATATTTTCAATTATCGCACTGTTTATATTACTAATTGCCTGTATCAACTATATGAACCTTTCTACCGCCCGCTCAGCTTTGCGGGCTAAGGAGATCGGTATCCGCAAGGTAATAGGGGCGCAGCGGCAGGAAATTATCCGTCAGTTTTTAAGTGAATCGGTGCTGATTACCTGGGTAGCCTTAGTATTGGCTATCGGTATAAGCGCTTTGGTACTGCCTTATGTAAACAGTGTATCGGGGCTAACGCTGTCGCTTTCCAGTTTGCTTAGCTGGAAGGTGATAATTTTAATTGTACTGCTGCCATTTATTGTTGGCCTTATCAGCGGTATTTACCCGGCTATCTTTATGTCGTCGTTTAAACCGGTGCGGGTTTTAAAAGGGCTGGTAAAATCGGGCGCGGGCGGCATATCGTTCCGCAAGGTGCTGGTAGTTTTGCAGTTCTCTATTTCTATTATCCTGATAGTAGCCACTACGGTAGTTTTCAGGCAACTAAGCTTTATACAGAATAAGTCGTTGGGTTTTAATAAAGATTATGTGGTGAACATGTTCTACAACGGAAACCTGAACAATACTTTCGATTCATTCCGCGAGGAGCTTTTGAAGAACCCGGCTATTAAGGAGGTAGGCCGTTCGTCACGCGTACCATCAGGGCGCTTGCTGGATGATCAGAACGCGTCGGTAATGCAGGGCGATTCGCTGAAGCCTATTAAGCTCGATCTGAAATATGTGACCACCGACTATGGTTTCATTCCCACCTATGGTATTAAACTGGATGCGGGGCGTAACTTTTCGCGTGCTTATGTAAACGACACCACCAACTTTATAATTAACGAAGCCGCGGTACAAATGCTGCAATGGAAAAACGCGCAAAACGCCATTGGAAAGGACATGATGTACGGAAATGTAAAAGGGAAGGTAATAGGCGTAGTTAACGATTTTCATTTTGAATCGCTGCACCAAAAGATCATTCCGCTACTGTTTGCTATGCCCCCGGTAAAAAACAATCAGTACAACTATATTTCGGTAAAAGTTGATGGCCGCAACGCGCAATCGGCCATAACTACTATGGAGAGCGTGTGGCGTCATTACCTGCCCGAATCGCCTTTTGCTTATACGTTCCTGGATAAAAAGTTCGAACGCTTATACAGCAGCGAACAATTGCAGGGCCGGTTGGTGACCATCTTCTCGTGCATTGCCATATTTATAGCCTGCCTGGGCCTGTTTGGCTTATCAGCATTCACAATTTCGCAACGGGTTAAGGAGATAGGCGTGCGCAAGGTATTGGGCGCCAGTGTGCCGCGAATAGTAATTGAATTATCTAAAGACTTTTTGATGCTGGTATTAATAGCTGCCGTAATTGCTTTGCCAATAGCCTGGTATTCAATGAATAAATGGTTGCTGGATTTTGCCTTTCGCATCAGTTTAAGCTGGTGGATATTTGCCATGGCAGGTGTAATAGCGTTGATAATTGCTTTTGTAACCATCAGCTTCCAATCGGTAAAAGCGGCTATTGCTAACCCGGTTAAAAGTTTGCGTTCCGAGTAGTCATTGGTCATTAGTATTATAAATAATTAAAACAACATCCCCGGAATTGAAATTCCGACTAATGACTAATTATTAAAACAACATAGGCATTTATATGGTTTAATAAACAGTGATCATACATATCAAACCTAAAAACCATGAAAAACTACGAAACAATGGTCGACGCGCTGAACGACCTTAATAAAAGAGGATATACCGCCAACTTAAGCCTTGAAGGAAATACCATCGACGATAAATCTGCTGATATACATATGGGCCCCGATGATTTTGAGATAGATGAATTTTACCGTTTTGAAGGGCCAAGCAACCCTTCTGATATGTCGATATTATACGCTATATCATCATCTAAATATAATTTGAAGGGCGCGTTGGTTAACGCTTATGGTACCTATGCCGACGATAGCGATTCAGCCATACACGCTAAGCTGCATCATTTTCAGGTAAGTAAAAACCTGCACGGGTCAGACCGGCCATCTGCATAAAATAAAATAGGTGGGGCAGGCCCATGTAAGGCGTTTGTTAATTAGCTATGTAACCATTGGGGTTCAGGTAATTTAACAAGCGCCTTATTCTTTTGATGATATAGTCAATAGCCACAGAAATCTTTCGGCCACATAACCTTTCGGACTTCCGTACTTTCTTATACATTTGCTCATTAAATTAATAAATATACATGGTTAAATTCAACCGTTTTACTTTGGCTAACGGCCTGCGTGTATTGGTACACGAAGATGATACCACCCCAATGGCTGTGCTGAATATATTGTATGATGTAGGCGCCCGTGATGAAAACCCCGAACAAACCGGTTTCGCGCATTTATTTGAGCACCTGATGTTTGGCGGGTCGGTAAATATCCCTAATTACGATGAGCCGCTGCAGCGTGTAGGCGGCGAAAACAATGCCTTTACCAGCAACGATATCACCAATTATTATATTACACTACCTGCCGAAAACCTGGAGACCGCCTTCTGGCTGGAAAGTGACCGCATGCTAAGCCTTGCCTTTAGCGAGAAAAGTTTGGAGGTGCAGCGTAATGTGGTGATGGAAGAATTTAAGCAACGCTACCTGAACCAGCCTTACGGCGATGTTTGGCTGAAGCTGCGCCCGCTGGTATACAAAACCCATCCGTATCGCTGGGCTACTATTGGCGAAAAGCTGGAACATATAGAGCATGCGCAGATCGATGCCGTTAAAGCCTTCTTTAAAAAACATTATAACCCGCAAAACGCCATTATGGTAGTTGGTGGCAATATTAAAACCGAACAAGCTATGCAGCTGGCCGAAAAATGGTTTGGCCCGATACCCGCCGGCGAAAAATATCACCGCAACCTGCCCCAGGAACCTGAACAAACCGAGGCGCGCCGCGCCACCGTAAGCGGTAAGGTGCCGCAAAATTCGGTTTACATTGCTTTCCAGGCAGATGAACGTACATCAGATAGTTATTACGTAACCGACCTGCTATCGGATATCCTGTCGCGGGGCAACTCATCAAGGCTGCACCGTACGCTGATTAAAGACCAGCAGCTGTTCAGCGATATTAACGCGTATTCATCAGGCAGTATTGATAAAGCTATGTTTGTGGTAGAAGGGAAGCCTAACGAGGGGGTGAGCATTGAGCAGGCTGAAGCTGCGATATGGCAGCAACTGGAACTGATAAAAACCGTTCCCGTGCCTGTTGACGAACTAACCAAGGTGAAGAATAAAACGGAGTCGACCCTGCTATTCAGCGAAATGAGTTTGCTGGATAAAGCTATGAACCTGGCTTACTTTGAATTACTGGGGGATGCGGCTATGATGAACCACGAACCCGACAAATATTTGCAGGTTACGGTTGAACAGGTGCAGCAACAAGCCAACAAGCTGTTCAGAAAAGAGAATTCATCGACCATGGTTTATTTGGCGGAGAAAGAAGTTGCAGAATTACAACACTAAAAATTATGTCATTTCGAAGCAGGGAGAACTATTCTCTTGACCGAAAGGAAGAAACCTTATATGAGCGATAAGCTTATCGTAGAAGATTTCTCCTCGTTCCTCGTTCGAAATGACAGCATAAATAAGACATACAAAACATGCTAAACAGAACTATAGCGCCGGGTTTCAAACAGGTTGAAGGTATCAGTTTGATAAAACCCGGTCATATCCAATTTAATAATGGCTGCAATTTATTCCATTTCAACTCGGGCGACCAGGAACTGGTGCGGATTGAATGGATATTTGGCAACTTGCGGTTCGATCCTGCGAACCCGCTACTGAATATAGCGGTAAACGCCATGCTGACGGAAGGCACCGAAACGTTATCAGCTGCCGAAATTGCCGACAGGATTGATTATTACGGCGCTTTTTTGCAGGTGGATTATGGTTATGATAATAGTACGGTTACGCTATACAGCCTAAACAAGCACCTGGATAAAACCTTGCCTGTGCTGCACGATATTTTAAACAACTCCGTATTCCCTGAAAAGGAAATAGAGACCTTTAAAATGACGCAGCAGCAAAAGCTGCAAATAGGCTTGCAAAAAAACGATGTACAGGCACGCCGCAAGTTTAACAAAGCCTTATATGGCGATACGATTTATGGCTATGGCGCAGAGCTGGCGGATTATAAAAAACTGAACCAGCTTAATATGCAGGCGCACTTTAAGCAAATGTATCAGCCATCAAATTGTACCATTATGGTAGCCGGCAGGGTTGATGCTGCTATGCTTAACCTGATGGGCGATACGTTTGAGGCTAATTGGAAAAACAACCAGTCAAAAGCCGATACCACACAACCGCCATTACAACCGGCTACCGAAAAGTTTTATTTTGTGGAAAAGGCAGACGCGCTTCAATCGGCTATACGCATGGGCAGGCCTACCATTAACCGTACCCACCCCGATTTTCCGGCTGTGCAGGTATTAAATACCGTATTAGGTGGTTATTTCGGGTCGCGGTTGATGGCTAATATTCGTGAAGATAAGGGTTATACTTATGGTATCGGTTCGGCTATGACATCGTTAAAACAGTCGGGCTCTATCTTCATAGCTACCGAAGTTGGAGCTGATGTTTGCCGTGCCGCGCTGACAGAAATTGAAAAAGAAGTGAACCTGCTGAAAACAGAGTTGGTACCCGAAGAAGAACTGGCGCTGGTGAAAAACTTTATGTTAGGTTCATTATTAGGCAGTCTTGAAAATGTAATGTCGCATGCGGATAAGTTCAAGAATATTTATTTCTCGGGCTTGGGGTATGATTACTACGATTATTATATCGAGACTATAAAATCCATCACCAGCGAAAAGATATTGCAGCTGGCCAACCAGTACCTTGATTATGATAACTTTTACAAAGTAGTGGCAGGGAAATATTAAGGGATGTGCGGATGTGCAAATATGCAGATGTGCACATGATTTGATTGTGTTTATCCGTTTGTAATGGAAACTTCATTTTTGTATATTATTCAATTTGCATATCTGCATATTTGCACATCTACACATTAAAACGTACCTTTGCCCGGCAAGTAATCATTCACAAATTATTTGCTATGCACCCACCAGATTCCTCAAAATTTATTGCCGAAGGTTTAACGTACGACGACGTATTGCTTGTACCGGCCTATTCTGAAGTTTTACCACGCGAGGTAAATACGCAAAGCTACATCACCAAAAAGATAAAACTTAATATCCCCATCGTATCTGCCGCAATGGATACCGTTACCGAGGCGCAAATGGCTATTGCTATTGCCCAGATGGGTGGCTTAGGTATGCTGCATAAAAACATGAGCATTGCCGCCCAGGCCGATGAGGTGAGGAAGGTAAAGCGGTCTGAAAGTGGCATGATACAGGATCCGGTTACCCTGCACGAAGGGGCATTGGTAGGCGAGGCCGCCAAAATTATGAAGGATAATGGCATAGGCGGTATCCCGGTGGTAGACGTCGGCGGTATACTGAAAGGCATTATCACCAACCGCGACCTGCGTTTTCAAAAAGACATGAGCATAGCGGTTACCGAGGTGATGACCAAAACCAACCTGATCACAGCCCCCAAAGGCACAACTTTGGCCCAGGCGCAGGAAATATTGCAAAGCCACAAAATTGAAAAATTACCGGTTGTGGATGATGCAGGCAAACTGATTGGGCTGATCACTTACCGCGATATTCAAAAACTAAAAAATTATCCTGCTGCCTGTAAAGATGAACACGGCCGCCTGCGCGTTGGTGCTGCTGTAGGTGTTACAGCCGATACGATAGACAGGGTGGATGCTTTGGTAAAGGCCGGTGTGGATGTAATTGCTATTGATACCGCCCACGGGCACTCTAAAGGGGTAATAGATAAACTAAAAGAAGTAAAAGCGAAATATCCAAACTTGCAGGTAATTGCAGGTAATATAGCTACCGGCGAAGCTGCCCGTGCGCTGGCCCAGGCCGGCGCCGACGCGGTTAAAGTGGGCATAGGCCCCGGCTCTATCTGTACTACCCGTATTATTGCCGGTGTAGGGGTGCCGCAGTTATATGCCGTTTATGAATGTGCGCAAGCGCTGAAAGGTACCGGCATCCCCGTAATTGCGGATGGTGGTATTAAACATACCGGCGACATTGCCAAAGCAATTGCTGCCGGCGCCAGTACTATTATGGCAGGTTCGCTATTTGCAGGTGTTGAAGAATCACCGGGCGAAAGCATTATATATGAAGGCCGCCGGTTTAAATCGTACCGCGGTATGGGTTCGATAGAGGCGATGGAGCAAGGTTCAAAAGACCGCTATTTCCAGGATGTAGAGGATGATATTAAAAAACTGGTCCCTGAAGGTATTGTAGGCCGCGTACCGTATAAAGGTACCCTTACCGAGGTAATATACCAGTATGTTGGCGGTTTGCGTGCCAGTATGGGTTATTGCGGCGCTAAGGATATTGAAGCCTTGCAACAGGCGCAGTTTGTACGCATTACCGCATCAGGTATCCGCGAAAGCCACCCGCATGATATTACCATTACTAAAGAAGCGCCGAATTACACGCGTTAGTGATTGGTTAATTAGAGATTTGTAAAAAAGCGAAGGATTTACCCCTTCGCTTTTTTTGCCCATTGCTATTCTGTTTTAAGCACGGACACTTGTTATTTACCGTTGCTTTTAGGTAGGATACTATCCGAGGTAATTATTTTTAACGCCTGGTCTGTATTAAAACCTTCCTTTATCAATGCATCAAAGTATTGCTTTTGCAACTTGCTATTTCTTCCATTTTTCCCGGTTGCTTAAAATAGTCGAGTTGCGCATCCATCATTGATTTTACCATGTTACCCATCATTGGCCCGAAATTATTCATCATGCCGGCCATAGCACTGCCATCTTTTATCATGTCATCAGTTTGCGGCGGAGATGTTAAAGTAACCTCTTTGATTATTGTTTTTTCAGGCTTTGAAGAACCTTTGCTTTGGGCGTGGGATGCATAACCAACAGTTACGCAGAAAGCACATATTAATATTTTTTTCATGTTTAAGATTGGTGTGGGTTGTTTTCTTAAATCTACAACTATTACCCAATAATAAATACCGTTTGGTTATACTTGCTAAAATAATTGATATGAAATCCATCTGCGTTTTCTGCGGTGCCAATTTTAATGGCGACCCTATACTAAAACAAGCGGTTGAACAACTGGCACAGGTAATGGCTATGCGCAATATCTCGCTGGTATTTGGCGGCGGCAAGGTAGGGGTAATGGGCCTGATGGCCGATGCTATGATAGCTAACGGCGGTAAAACTATTGGCGTTATCCCGCAGTTTTTAATGGATAAGGAAGTTGGCCATACTGGTTTAACCGAACTACACATTGTAGAGAACATGCATCAGCGCAAGCAAATGATGAACGACCTGTGCGATGGCATTATTATGCTGCCCGGTGGCTTTGGTACGCTGGAAGAATTTTTTGAGGTACTGACCTGGCTGCAATTAGGCTTGCACCATCACCCGGTAGGGATATTAAATGTAAATGGTTTTTACGATTTCCTGCTAAAGCAAATGGATGTAATGGTAGAACAGCGGTTCCTGAAACCGACAAACCGTGAGCTGGTGATCACCTCAGCCGACCCGATAGAGCTAGTAACGCTAATGAGTAATTTTACCGTCAAACCCGATGAGGTTTGGTTCAGGGACAGGAATTTGACTTAAATTTGAGTTTAAAGTCTTGAGTTTGAAGTCTTAAGTCAGAAGAGCGTATGAGATACTACTTTTGACTTATTACTTCTAACTTAATACTAAGCACCTGCGACAACAGGGTTTTTCTTGAAGAACCTTAGTAGGTTAAAACGCTTGCACAAATATATCACCGTCATAATAATCATCGCATTCTTCGTTTAAAGTTTAATCAATTAGTTCTTTGTACGCAAATAATTTTAAATAGTTATTAGCAAATGGTTTAAGTTGCCATTCGTTAATTATTCAATAAAAATTTGATTACTGTTATCAGGCAGGAGATATACAAATGTAACAAGTTTTATACAATTATCAAATTTATTTTATATCTGATCAAAGAAAACAATAAGCAATATTCAGGTGTGTTTAAACAGGCGCGGGTACCGTTTTTATGGTTTACACATTTTTGTGTTTTGAAATCATAACTTACTTATTATAAGTTAGTTAATTGATAAAAGTAACCGAATTTTGTAAACCATGTAAACCATGTTTTCCGGTGTTTAAGATACCTTATAAGCCAGTTAGCTACTGTTATTTGCCTTATTTTGATTAACATTGCATTACTCCAAAAACCAATTATGGATATTGAATTTAACAAGAACGAAGACTTTAATAAGCACCTTGCGTTTGATGTAACCACGCGCCTTAAACAGATATATAAAGGCGGTGGCGACAAAGCAGCGGCTAAGCAAAAAGAGAAAGGCAAAATGCTGGCCCGCGAGCGCATTGCCTACCTTATTGATAAAGGTAAGCCCTGGCTGGAAGTAGGAGCGTTTGTTGCCGATGGCATGTATGCCGAACATGGCGGCTGTCCTTCGGGTGGGGTGGTTTGCGGCATTGGGTATGTATCGGGTAGGCAATGTGTTATTGTGGCTAACGATGCTACTGTGAAGGCCGGTGCCTGGTTCCCTATTACGGCTAAAAAGAACCTGCGTGCCCAGGAAATAGCCATAGAAAACCGTTTGCCTATTATTTACCTTGTTGATTCAGCGGGTGTATACCTGCCCCTGCAGGATGAGATATTCCCCGATAAAGAACACTTTGGCCGCATCTTTCGCAATAACGCGCAAATGAGCAGCATGGGCATCATCCAGATCTCGGCTATTATGGGCTCGTGTGTGGCTGGTGGCGCCTATTTACCCATCATGAGCGATGAAGCCATGATAGTTGAAGGTACAGGTTCGGTTTTCCTTGCCGGTTCATATCTGGTGAAATCGGCCATTGGGGAGGATGTGGATAATGAAACCCTGGGCGGCGCTACTACCCATTGCGAAATATCAGGAGTAACAGATTACAAACAACCAAACGACCAGGCCTGCCTGGATTCCATTCGCAATATTATGAGCATGACCGGCGACTACACCAAAGCCGGTTTCGACCGCATTAAGCCTGCCGATCCTAAAAAGAACCCGCAGGACATTTACGGGATACTGCCCGATAACCGAGAGAAGCAATATGACATGATGGAAATTATTGACCGCCTGGTTGATAATTCCGAATTTGAGGAATATAAGGCTGGTTACGGCCAGTCAATTATTTGCGGTTTAGGCCGTGTTGATGGCTGGGCTGTGGGGATAGTGGCCAATCAGCGGAAAGTGCTGAAGTCTAAAAAAGGTGAGATGCAGTTTGGCGGGGTCATCTATTCTGACTCGGCTGATAAGGCTACGCGCTTTATTATGAATTGTAACCAGAAAAAAATCCCGCTGGTGTTTTTGCAGGATGTCACCGGTTTTATGGTGGGCAGCCGTAGCGAACAGGGCGGCATTATAAAGGACGGCGCTAAAATGGTGAATGCCGTAGCCAACTCGGTAGTGCCTAAATTTACTATAGTGGTAGGCAATTCATATGGTGCGGGCAACTATGCCATGTGCGGTAAAGCTTACGACCCACGGCTGATCTACGCCTGGCCATCGGCTAAAATAGCAGTGATGGGCGGCGCGCAGGCAGCTAAGGTTTTGGTGCAAATGCAATCGGCAGGGTTAAAAGCCAAAGGTGAAGCTATAGACCAGCAGAAAGAAGATGAACTGTTACAGCAAACTACCGAGCGTTATAACAGCCAAACCACGCCATATTATGCTGCCGCAAGGCTTTGGGTTGATGGGATCATCGACCCGCTGGAGACACGTAAGGTAATATCCATGGGGATAGAGGCGGCTAACCATGCACCTATAGAGAAACCGTTTAACGTGGGGGTAATACAAACATAGGTAATGACTAATATCCTTACACTTTTTTAACTACCATTCCGCAGCTATACCAGTTGATTTTATTACCTTCCTGCATGAAAAAAATATTGTTGCCGGCTTTACTTTGTTTGGGGGTATGTGTAAACGCACAGCAGGCAAAAAAAATACGCCAGAAAGCCATTTTGATAGATACGCATAACGATGCCTTATCAAACCAGCTAATTACCGGTGCCGATTTAGCCAAACAACAAACAGTAGGAAATTTCGACCTGGTGCGGGCCAAACAAGGCGGGCTTGATGTGCAGGTTTTTTCCATTTGGTGCGATGAAACAAATGGCGCCGGTAAAGCATATGCTATGGCTAATCGCGAGATAGATTCGCTTTATGCCCTGGCTAAACGGAACCCGGATAAAATGGTATTGGTACACACCGCTGCCGGTCTGCAAAAAGGGTTGGAGCAACAAAAGTTTGTGGCCATGATAGGCGTAGAAGGCGGCCACATGATTGAAGACAGGCTGGATTATATAGATAGCCTTGCCAAACGCGGCATGAAGTACCTGACACTTACCTGGAACAATAGTACCGCCTGGGCAACATCGGCCAGGGATGAAACACACCACAAAGCCGAACTACCGCATATAGGGTTAACCGATTTTGGTAAACAAATAGTGCACCATCTGAACGACCTGGGCGTAATGGTTGATATATCGCACGTTGGCGAACAAACTTTTTACGACGTGCTGGCAACTACCCGTAAACCCGTAATCGCTTCGCATAGCTGTGCTTATGCTTTAAACCCCAATCAACGTAATTTAAAGGATAACCAGTTAAAAGCGCTGGCAAAGAACGGGGGAGTAGTGTTTGTTAATTTTTACAGCGGGTTTGTGGATAGTACCTATAGCCGCAAAGCCGGTGCTTTTATGCGTACGCACAGTGCAGAACTGGATTCACTGGTCAATGTATTCCACGATCGCGACCTGGCCAGCATCCGTTTAAGCCAATTGCACCAGCAGGAGGCATCGCAGATCCGCCCGCCATTAAGTATGCTGATCAAGCATATTGATTATATGGTGAAACTGATAGGGGTCGATCACGTGGGCATAGGGTCAGACTTTGACGGTTCAGAATCATTTCCGCTGGAATTGGATGATGTGCGCGATTATCCAAAAGTTACGGCCGAATTATTGAAACTGAATTATACTGAAAAGGATATTGATAAGATACTGGGTGGTAACTTTATCAGGGTGTTGAAGGCGAATGAGCAGAAGTAATATCTACAATATGCTGACCGATCCCTATTGCCCCATACCACAATAAAACTTAAATTCGCACACTATTTAATTATCCATGTCTCAAGAAACTGAACACGTTAAATGCCTTATTATAGGCTCGGGCCCGGCAGGTTACACTGCCGCCATATACGCATCGCGCGCTGATTTGAAACCGGTGCTTTATACCGGTATTTTAGCCGGCGGCCAGCTTACCCAAACCACCGAGGTTGAGAATTATCCCGGTTACCCGGATGGTATACAAGGCCCCGAGATGATGGAGAACTTCCGCAGGCAGGCCGAACGCCTGGGTACCGATATCCGCTTTGGTTATATTACATCGGTTGATTTTAGCAGCCTGCCGCATAAAGTTGTGGTTGATGAAACAAAGACTATCCTGGCCGATACGGTGATCATCTCTACCGGTGCATCTGCCAAATGGCTGGGTTTGGAATCCGAACAAAAATATAACGGTTTTGGTGTATCGGCCTGTGCCGTCTGTGATGGGTTCTTTTTCCGCGGACAGGATGTAGCTATTGTTGGTGCCGGCGATACCGCTGCCGAGGAAGCTACTTACTTAGCCAAACTTTGTAAAAAAGTGTATATGCTGGTTAGGCGTGATGAATTCCGTGCCTCGAAAGCAATGATGCACCGTGTGTTGAATACCCATAATATTGAGATATTATACAATACCGAAACAAAAGAAATTTTGGGCGATGGCCTGAATGTGACTGGGGTTAGGGTACACAACAATAAAACCAACGACGAGAAGACCCTGGATGTGACCGGCTTTTTTGTAGCCATTGGCCACCACCCCAATACCGATATTTTTAAAGGCTGGCTGGATATGGACGAAACAGGTTATATTAAAACCAAACCCGGTACCACCTACACCAACATTGAAGGCGTATTTTGCTGCGGCGACGCGCAGGACCATGTTTACCGCCAGGCGGTTACCGCCGCGGGTACCGGCTGTATGGCCGCTATTGATGCCGAGCGCTACCTGGCTGCTAAGGAGCATGCGGTGATCGCATAAGTCCTAAGTCTGGAGTCGAGAAAGTTTTAGTAAAAGAAAGGCCTGCTAATTAGCGGGCCTTTTTGTTGTGTATTTTTTACAATGTTAAATAGCATAAAGTTTAAAAATCTGTTAACTTCACATTTCAGTTATAAACTATTGGTTTCATTATGTATAAAAAGTCTGCGTTGTTTGTATTTGTGTGTTTAGTTGTAGCAAACATTGTTAAAGCCCAGGTAGCCGATCTGAATATGGGCATCATCCCTGCACCTGTTTCAGTTAAAAAAGTTCCGGGCGAATTTGTATTGAGCCAGGAAACGATCATCGCTGCCGATAGCGTGGATAATAAAGCCGTAAAGTTTTTTACCGATTTACTGCACAGCAAATACAACCTGCATAATCAATTGAAAGCCAATACAGGCTCTGGCAGTAATAACACTATTATATTAACCGCAAATGGCACCGATAATTTACCGGCCGAGGGTTACAGGTTAAACATCACTCCGCAGCAGGTAATAATTTCGGGGAAGGGCGCAGGCCTGTTTTATGGGATACAAACCTTAATACAGCTATTGCCGCTAAACCATGGCGCAACGGTAAAGCTTCCGTGTGTACAGGTTGAAGATTATCCCCGTTTTGGCTACCGTGGTTTACATTTAGATGTTTGCCGCCATTTTTTCAGCGTGGAGTTTGTGAAGAAATACATCGACCTGATGGCGGCCTACAAACTGAACAACTTTCACTGGCATTTAACCGATGACCAGGGCTGGCGGATAGAGATCAAAAAATATCCAAGGTTAACATCGGTAGGCAGCATGCGCGCGCAGACACTTATCGGCCGCTACACCAATCGTGACCAGCAATTTGATGGTATCCCCCATGGCGGCTTTTATACCCAGGACGAGATACGTGATGTAATAAAATACGCGGCCGACAGGTATATCAATATCGTTCCTGAAATAGAGATGCCGGGCCATTCATTAGCGGCTATAGCGGCTTATCCTGAATTGAGCTGTAATCCATCCAAACCTTATAAAGTAGGCGAGGTATGGGGAGTAACCACTGATGTATATTGCCCAAGCGAATACACTTTTAACTTTTTGCAGGATGTGCTGACCGAGGTAATTGACCTTTTCCCAAGTAAATATATTCACATAGGCGGCGATGAGGTGCCTAAGGATGCCTGGAAAAAATCGGAGTTCTGTCAAAAGCTGATCAAACGCCTTAAACTGAAAGATGAACACGGTTTGCAAAGCTATTTCATACAGCGCATGGAGAAGTTTGTAAATTCTAAAGGGCGCAGTATTATAGGCTGGGACGAAATATTGGAAGGCGGCCTTGCGCCAAATGCAACCGTAATGAGCTGGCGCGGAGAAGCTGGCGGCATTGCAGCAGCACGGCAAAACCATAACGTAATTATGACCCCGGGCAGCGGCGGCCTTTATTTCGACCACGGACAGGGGCCTGCAAGCCGCGAACCTTTGAGTATAGGCGGTAACGAGCCCATTAGTAAGGTGTATAATTACAACCCGGTACCCGCGGTATTAAGCCCCGATCAGCAAAAGTACATTTTGGGCGTGCAGGCGAATTTGTGGACAGAATACATCCAAACCGAAGAGAAAGCAGAATATTTTTTGCTGCCAAGGTTATTCGCCTTGTCGGAAGTAGCGTGGACGCCATTGGCCAATAAGGACATTAATAACTTTAATTTAAGGCTACCAAAACACCTGGCCTGGTTAGATAGGAACGGATTTAATTACCGTTTAACACCAGCTATTGGCGCCATTGATACCATGAGTATAGGCAATAAATTGGATGTTAACTTAACCCCGCCGGTTGAAGGAGCTAAAATATATTACACACTGGATGGTTTTAAACCCGGGGAAACAACTTTGCTTTACGATCATCCATTTACCATTGACGTTCCCGAAGGGCATTACCGCGAACTGAAAACCGTTGTAATTACACCAGCAGGGCACCGTAGTTTAATATCGCATGCTATGGTGAGCAATATATCGCCATTGGCCCCTGTAACATTTGAGGGCACTACACCCGGCGTTAAATATAAAGTAGTAAGCGGTGTGTTTACCGATGCCTCGCAACTGGATGCTGCCCCGGTAATAGATTCGGGTGTAACAAAAAGCTTTAACACCATGCCTTTTAAAAAGAATAAAACCTATGGCGTAATATTTACAGGTTATATCCGTATTGATAATGACGGTAAATATATATTTGCCACAAGGCAGGAAGATGGTGCCAGTATATTGCTTGATGACCAGGTTGTGGTGCTGAACGATGCCAAACATAACCTGTATCACGACGGCGGCGAAGTGCTTTTACAAAAAGGCTGGCATAAATTTACGCTGAAATACTTTGATGGTGGTACTTCAACAACAAATACCCTGCGTGTGTATATGACCATACCGGGTAAACCTAAAGGCGAACTATCAGCGGAATCGATATATAACTAAACTACAATGCGAAGACTATTACGCGTTAACTATGGTATACTTGCAGGCTTAAGCCTGTTATTATTTGCCTGTACACAAGAGCAGCCAAAAAAGAGTACCTCTGAAGCTAAACCGGCAGCACCAACTATAATGGCGCCGTTCCGTTATCACAAAATGGTGGAGGTAGCGCCCGGACAGGATTTTGATGTAATGAGCTGGGGCAGGGGTAGCGGGAACCAAAGTTCGTTACTCATTTTACACTCGGATACCGCATCCAAAACTTATACCACTACAACCGGCGACCTGGAAGGCGCTATAACCGATGTTTTCAATTCAGATATGGATATTGATGGTAACCCCGAGTTGCTGATAGAGGCGAAATCTAAAGATACCGTTGATTATACCGCGATTTATGCCTATGAGTTTAAAGAAGGCAAAGCCAATAAGCTTGATTTCCCAAAACTAACATCGGGGCAAAAGAAAGGCTATCGTGGCAATGATAATTTTTATATGAAGGAAGGAAAACTGATCCGCCAGTTTCCAATTTACGACGGTAACACATCAACAGCCAAACCAACGGGCCAAAAACGCGTCTTGCAATACAATTTAAGAAGCAATAGTTTAACGGTAAAAGATCTGAGCGCCGATACGCTGAAAACAGCAGGTGCAAAAACCGATACGGTGGCCAAAAAACCGGTTGAAAAGAAAGCTGAAACTAAAAAAAGTACTAAAACAGAAAAGAAATCGAAAAAACATAAAAAGGAAACGCCTAAAAAGAAGAAAAAGAAAAAACATCATCACAGAGGGTAGTTAATCATAAAAACGCGAAAGGCTTACTATTAGTAAGCCTTTCGCGTTTTATATACATTTCGAAATTGACATTCCGAACTTCGAATTAAAATTACCCAAGCAAGGTAGCCTTCGTTGCATCCAATATTTTAAATGATGCAGCTGAATCTGAAGCCTCGGCATATACCCGCAACACAGGCTCTGTACCAGATGGACGGATCATTACCCAGGTGCCATCTTCAAAAAAGAATTTAAAGCCGTCAAGGTCTTCTGTATGCACCACCTGGTAATCGCCGAATGACGGATAGCTATTCGATTTGCTTTTTGATATGATGCTTTGTTTCAATTCCTCGGTTACATGCAGGTCATAACGTTCAACGGCAAATGAGCCTACCACATCATAAATTTCCTGTACCAGGTCACTTAACGAGCGGCCTGTTTTTGCCATAAACTCCCAAATGATCAGGCCTATCCAAACGCCATCGCGCTCGGGGATGTGACCGGCAGTAGCAATACCGCCCGATTCTTCACCGCCCACCAGGAATGGTTTACCCGAGTTTACGATCAGGTCGCAAATATATTTGAAACCTATTGGGGTAACCGTGTTATTCAGGCCGTAGGCATCGCACAGTTTTTGGATCTTGCTGGTACAGCTAAAAGTTGAATACACTTCGCCATTTTGCTTTTTAACCTTGTGCATGTAATGGATCAGCAATAGCAGGATATGATGGGAATCCACAAACTTGCCATCCTGGTCATATAAGCCAATACGGTCGGCGTCGCCATCGGTAACCAGGCCGCTGGCAATCTCGCCATCAGATAGTTTAATTATATCTTCAAATTCCTGTAGGTTACGCTGGATGGGCTCAGGTGCCTGGCCGTCAAAGCCGGGATTATGGTCACAATGCAAAAAGGTAATATCAGGGAACAGGCGGCGCATTACGTTTTGGCCGGCGCCATACATCGCATCATAGGCCCAGTTCATTCCGCAAGTGCGGATCGTTTCCAGGTCGAACGAGTTTTCAACGTGGGCCACATACATGTCTTCAAGATTTGTAAACTCAACCAGGCCATCTTTCTGATAATCGGCTACAGATTTTAACTGCAGGTCGATAGTATCGGGAATAGTTGATTCAACTTTCGCGATATCATCAGGTGTAGCAGGGCCACCATACGATGCTTTGATCTTATATCCATTATACGATGGCGGATTATGGCTGGCGGTAATAATGATACCTGCCGAAGTTTTATGACGGACGGTACCTAACGATATCATGGGCGTAGATACGAATGTGTTTTCAGCACGAAAAACCTTTACACCCTGCGATGCCAATACGGCCGTGGTAACATCAGCAAACAGCGGCCCTGCAAAACGCGGGTCGCAACCTACAACAGCAGATGGTTCTTTAAATTCCTTTTTTAACCATAAGGCAGTAGCATAAGCTACACGTTTAACATTCTCAACGGTAAAGTCGTCTGCAATAATGGCTCTCCAGCCATCCGTGCCAAATTTAATTTTGATCATTTATAGAGCGATATAGTGTTTAAAATCTTATTTTTAGCGCCTTGATAAAGGGTTATACAAGGATAAAAATATTTTCAATAACATAGCTATTTATTGAAAGTTTTAATCACCCGCATCATTTCGTAAAAGGAGTTTCCTGTTCGGAATGTAAATGTCAGCCATTCAGTTTATTAATATTTGATTATCATATAAAGTTTACCCTAATACGCATGTTCAGCCCAGCCACTATTAACCGCTTTCAAAATTTAGAAACGCCATTTTATTACTACGACCTTAATTTATTGAAACAAACCCTGGAAGCCTGCCGTACGGCATCGGCTAAATATAATTTTCATGTGCATTATGCTATGAAGGCCAACTTTAACCCCAAAGTGGTTTCCACTATACAAGCCTACGGCTTTGGTGCAGATAGTGTAAGTGGTAACGAAGTAAGGGCTGCTATTGAAGGTGGTTTTAGTAAGGATAAGGTGGTTTTTGCTGGCGTAGGCAAATCGGATAAAGAAATTAATTATGCTTTGGAAGCAGATATATTTTGCTTCAATGTAGAATCGGTACAGGAGTTAGCTATTATTAATGACCTGGCAAAAACTAAAGGAAAAACCGCGCGGGTGGCCATTCGTATTAACCCAAATGTTGATGCCAATACACATCATTTCATCACCACTGGTTTAGAAGAAAACAAATTTGGGGTGGATATATGGCAATTACCTAATGTAGCAGATGCTTTGCATGCCAGCACCAACCTTGAATTTATGGGCATTCATTTCCATATAGGCTCACAGATCACCGATATGGAGGTATTTAAAAACCTTTGCGTAAAAGTGAACGAGCTTGATAAATGGTTTGAAGAGCGGGGCTTTACCATTAAAGTATTAAATGTAGGCGGTGGTTTGGGTGTTGATTATTACAATCCCGACACGAATAATATCCCCGATTTTGAAAGTTATTTTAAGGTTTTTAACGACCATTTGATAGTAAAACCAAATCAGGAAGTTCACTTTGAACTGGGCCGTGCCCTGGTTGCGCATAGCGCATCGCTTATATCCAGGGTATTGTATGTAAAGAACGGTTTGAAAAAGAACTTTTTGATACTGGACGCCGGTATGACCGAACTGATACGCCCTATGCTTTACCAGGCGTATCACCAGATAGATAATATTAGTAGCCAGTTGCCAGTGATGAGTAATGAGTCAGTTAATAATAATGGTGAACTTAAAACTCAAAACTCAAAACTTATGACTAAGTATGATGTGGTTGGCCCTATATGTGAGAGCACGGATTGTTTCCGTAAGGATGTGTTATTGCCTGAATCCGTACGTGGTAATTTAATTGCCATACGTACAGCCGGCGCTTATGGCGAGGTAATGGTGTCGGGCTATAACCTGCGGGATAGGGTGCAGAGTGTTTATTCTGAAGAGTAGTAACTACAAAATAGCTGTAAATAACAAAGCCCGGTCAAATTGACCGGGCTTTGTTATTTTATTACCGCAAAAATTACATTTTTTTAGTTGAATCTTTTTTAACAACTGTATCAACCTTAACAGTTGAATCTTTTTTAGTTGAATCTACAACGGTAGTAGCTGTTGAATCTTTTTTAACTGTATCAGTAGTTGAAGCTGAACCAGAACCTTTACAAGCAGCAACTGATAAAGTGATAGCTAAAGCTAAAAAGCCAAATTTAAATGCGTTTTTCATTTTTGAAATATTTTATGTGTTATAGTTTTGTTTATTAATACCGGGTATTAAAAAAGGTAACCCGTTTTTTTTAAAAAAGTATAAAAAACAAAACGCCCGGGTAAAATACCCAGGCGTTCTATTTTCTTTCCAGGAAAAATTACATTTTCTTGGTTGAATCTTTCTTAGCAGCAGAATCTTTCTTAGCTGTGTCAACAGTAGCAGCAGAATCTTTCTTAGCTGTGTCAACAGTAGCAGCAGAATCTTTTTTAGCTGAATCTGTAGCAGAAGCTGAACCAGAACCTTTACAAGCAGCAACTGATAAAGTGATAGCTAAAGCTAAAAAGCCAAATTTAAATGCGTTTTTCATCGTTAATTTTTTTAAAGTGATTATAAATTTAGTGTTAATACCCACAAATATAAAAAGGTAACCCACATTTATTGAAAAAATTTACGATTTATTTGAATTAGCTTTAAAATATTGCAATTATGGATTTTTTACTATTGTCTTTTTTGCTACAGTTTTCTTTGCAACAGTTTTAGAAATTGTATCAACTTTTTTTGTAGTATCCGTTACCGGCGAGGCGGTATCAACTTTAATGGTAGTATCAGTCTTGGTGTTTACTGAACTTGAAGAGTCAACTTTTGTAGAATCAGCGCTGCTGGCCGTATTGTTACCGTTGCAGGCGGCTATTGAAACGGTAATGACCGCGCCAAGGCAAAATGTTTTAAATGCGTTTTTCATAGTGATGTGATGTTTTATTGTTCAGGGTATATAACCAGTATCCCGGGGGTTATGTTTTAAAGATATGTTAAGTTAATTTTAACTTTATCGGCCTGAACATCAGCAAGGAAGGCGGGTAACAATAATATTATAGCTGATTTATTTTTTTTTATGAATAATGGGTTACAATTTAGCGCAAATAGTATTAAGTAGTGAGTAAAGAGATGAACAACAGTGTGCCAACCGATAATGAAGTGATATTGGGCATACTCAATAATTCGGAAACGGTATTGAAAAGATTGTATCTCGCTTACTTTCCAATGGTATTGCAATTAATAATTAACAATAGCGGTACCCAGGATGATGCCAAAGATATTTATCAGGAGGCTATTATAGTTCTTTATAACAAAGTTAAAGGCGGCGAATTTGAGCTGAGTAGCAAGCTGAAAACCTTTATCTACTCTGTATGCAGGCGCTTATGGCTTAAACGCTTAAGCCAAATGAACCGGTACGGAGGGGATATCAGGGATTTTCAGGAGCATTTACCTGTTGAGGAGGATGTTGACCTGCACAGCGACCGCGATATACAATTCGGTAAAATGGAAAGCTCGCTTAAATTATTAGGCGAACCTTGTAAAACAATTATCGAAGACTTTTATATTAATGACAGATCGATGCAGGAGATCTGCGAGAAGTTTGGTTACACCAATGCGGATAATGCCAAAACTCAAAAATATAAATGCCTGCAAAGGTTGAAGAAATTGTTTTTTCAGCAGAAGTAAAGGAAAAAAGAAATGAGTACTTACCAGTTAACAGAAGCAATTGAGCGCTATTTAAATGGTGAAATGGGCAGCGAAGAACGCGCCCACTTTGACCAATTGCGCAAAGAAAATGCTGATATTGACAGCAAAATAGCCGAGCACCTGCATTTTGCCGGCCTGCTTAAGCAGTACCGCGAACGTTTAGAACTGGAGCGCAAACTTAACGCCATCCATGATGAGATAGATGTGCATACGCTGGTTGAGGAAATGACGGTACACCCATCATGGATAGTGCAGCTATGGCGTAACCATCACTCTAAAATATCAGTTGCCGCATCGGTAGCTATTTTTGCGGTGCTGACTACGATGTTCTTTACCGGATATTTCTCCAATATAAACCAACCTCATTATCAGGAGCTTAAAACAAAGCTTGATCATATTGAACAGTCAACGCATCAGTTAAGTACTAAAACTACTGCGTTAGCCAGCGAGATACATAATAAGAAGAAATTATTAAGCCCGGGTAATTATAAAGGGTCGGGGTTTGCCTTATCAAGCAATGGTTATATTGTTACCAACTACCATGTGGTTAGCGGCAAGTTCGATTCTTTATATGTACAAAACGCTGCCGGCGATTCATACCGTGCCAAGTTAGTGTACACCGCTCCACAATACGATATTGCCATTTTGAAAATAGATGATGACTCGTTTGAAAACCTGCCGGCATTACCATATAACTTCCGCAGGGCTAAGAGTGATGTTGGCGAAGAAGTATATGCTGTAGGCTATTCTGAAGGTGATTCACCTGTATTTGACAGGGGGTATGTTAGTTCAGTTAATGGCTACAAAAGCGATTCAAGCGAATACCGGGTATCAATCCCCGTTAACCCCGGTAATAGCGGGGGGCCTTTAATTAACAGCAAGGGCAGTATCATAGGTATTGTATCGGGCAGGCAAACACAAACCGAAGGTGCCTCGTATGCTAAGAAAGCAGGATATTTATACAAGGCTATACAAAATGTACCCCTTGATTCGTTAAGTGGTAAATTAAGCCTGAATAATAAGAATACATTAGCAGGCTTAAACCGTGTGCAGCAATATAAAAAGCTGCAGAACTACGTGTTTATGGTAAAAGTATATTAAGGAAACTCCTTAAAGTATACCAGTAAGAGACGTAAAAAAATTGCGTCTCTTTTTTTATGTTTATGAATTATTGAATTTAGATGAGAAAATATTTTTTCCTGTTATTATTTGCCATAGCCGGTGTAACCACTACCCGGGCCCAGATAGCAAATGACCCGGCACGCGATGAATTTATTGAGGATATGGCCAAATTTGCTAAAACACAAAAATATGTGCAGCAGATACCTGAATTTAAAGGCGGCGCCGGTGCTTTGTACGATTATATGCAGAGTCACATTATTTACCCCGAACAAGCACGCAAAGAAGACCTGTCGGCACAGGTATTTGTCAGTTTTATGATAGACTGGAAAACAGGCTTACCCAAAGATGTAAAGATTGTGCAAAGCAGTAATAAGCTATTCGAGGCTGAAACCCTGCGGCTGATAAAAACTATGCCTGCCTGGACACCCGCAAAGCAGGATGGAAAGAGTGTGAATATGGTTTTAACCATACCCGTTTATTTTCATTTGAATTAACTTTGCCACCCGTCATAGCGAGCGATAGCGTGGCTATCCCCGGTAGGCAGAGCAGAATATAAATTATTCAGACGTTAAGTCGTTATACAAATCTCGCCATTCAGGATTAAGTCCATTTATTAAATCAATTTTATATTTCCTGCTCCTGTCCTTTAACGATTTTTCTATAGATATTGCTTCTTCAATAAGTGGATAGAAATTATAATAAACTAAAATATCACAATTGTATTTTGACGTAAAGCTTTTGGGGTGCACTTTGTTCTTGTGCTCCCAAATTCTATTGATCAGATTCGATGTCACACCAATGTATAAAACGGAATGTGTTTTATTAGTTGTAATGTAAACGTGGCCGCCTTTTTGAATTGACATATCCTGGGTTTAAATATCTAACGGACCTTTATATTGGGGATAGCCACGCTGGCGCTCGCTATGACGTAGTGGAAATTGTTTTGTTCAACTATTACTTTACCTATCCACCTCACCTAATACAAAATCAATTGAACCTACAATTGCTATCAGGTCTGCGATCATTACATTTTTAGCCATTGCGGGCAGTACCGAAAGGTTGCTGAAACTTGGCCCGCGCGATTTAACGCGGAATGGAATTTCCGTACGTCCATCGGCTATAAAATAAAAGCCTAATTCGCCTTTACTGCTCTCGGCACGCATGTAAAAGTCCTGCGCTTTTGGGATGATCTTTTTAGGTAGTTTTGCCCTCGGATCAAACTCAGGCGTGCGTTTTAATTCCTTTTGCAGGCGGTCAAGGCATTGTTCGATTATCTTTAACGATTCCTCAATTTCATCTACCCGCACTTTATACCTGTCCCAGCAGTCGCCCACTGTCCCCATTAAGCCGGTGCCAACAGGTATCTCAAAATCAAGTTCAGGATAGGCAGAATAATTATCAATACGACGCAAATCCCACTTCAGGCCCGATCCGCGCAGCATAGGGCCGCTGCAACCATAATTAATGGCTACATCAAGCGGTAGTATGCCTACGTTTGCTGTGCGGTTAATAAATACCTGGTTATCGGTTAGCAAACCGTTTAGCTCGACCATTTTGGGCTTGAAATAATCTACAAACTCGCGGCAACGCTCTTCAAACCCCACAGGCAAATCGTAAAACAAGCCGCCCACCCAAATATAATTATACAACATCCGCGAACCTGACGCCCACTCCAGCATCCCCATAATATGTTCCCTGTCGCGGAAACACCACAGGAAAGGGGTAAAGGCGCCAATATCAATGCCGTAAGTGCCAATGGCTATCAGGTGCGAAGCTATACGGTTCATTTCGCATACCAGCACACGGATATACTCTACGCGTTTGGGGATATCTTTTTCAATACCCAGCATCCGTTCAACGCCCATTACCCAGGCATGGCTGTTGTTCATGCTGGCCAGGTAATCCATACGGTCGGTAAACGGGATAGTCTGCTGATAGGTAAGCGATTCGGCGTGTTTCTCAAAGCAGCGGTGCAGGTACCCAATGTGCGGGATCACCTCTTTCACAATCTCGCCGTCGGTAATCAGTTCCAGTCGTAAAACACCATGGGTAGATGGGTGCTGCGGGCCCATGTTCAGCACCATATCTTCGGTAGCGGCGTGGGCTATTTTTTGGTTATAGCGCTCTAAAGCTTCTGTATATAATGGTAAAGTGGTGTTTGACATGGTAGATGGTAGGGCCGGGTTTATCAATTATTAATCAATCTATTTTAATGCCTTTGTAATATTCTGCGTTTTTATAATCCTTACGCAATGGGAAACCCTCCCAATCGTCCGGCATAAGCAACCGGCGCATATCTGGGTGGCCTTCAAAATAGATACCATACATATCGTAAGCCTCGCGTTCGTGCCAATCGGCAGCTTTGTATACCGTAGTTATACTTGGGAAATGGGGCAATGCTTCGCCCGTACGATCATGTTCGCGGCTTACTTTTAAAACCAATTGCGTTTGGTAAGGGATGGACGTTAAATGATAGACCACACCAAAACGGCCCGCTTCCACTCCGTAATCAACCCCCGAAAGACAGCTAAGAAAATCAAAATAAGTGGCAGGGTTATCCCTTAGTTCAAGGCAAACCTTAACAATATCATCAGGATTGATGAGCAGGGCAGGCTGCAGGCCGATTAATTCCTCGCCGGTAATCACCTGTTCACCAAATTTAGCTATCAGTAATTGTTTTATTTCAGCAAGCATCATGGTGCAAGGCGAACTATCTTCCAGTTTTTATTATCAATCTTTTTATAAACTATACGGTCGTGCAGGCGACTGCTGCGCCCCTGCCAAAATTCAACCAGGCGGGGTTTTAAGATATAGCCACCCCAGTACGATGGCTTAGGCACATCTTTATCGGCATATGCTGCTTCCAGTTCAACCATTTTTTCTTCCAGTACCTTGCGGCCGGCAATTTCCTGGCTTTGTGCAGAAACGAGGGCGCCCAGCTGACTTGCTTTTGGGCGGCTATGGAAATATGCTTCGCTTTCTTCCCGGCTTAACTTTTCAATCGTCCCTTCAATACGTACCTGGCGCTCTAATTCAGGCCAAAAGAAAACGGTTGATGCCAAAGGGTTCTTTGCTATTTCTTTACCCTTGCGGCTCAGGTAATTAGTATAAAACATAAAGCCTTCCTTATTGAAGCCTTTCAACAAAACTATCCTTGCCGATGGGTGGCCATTGATAGTTGCTGTAGCCAGTGTCATGGCATTCGGTTCGTTTACGTTGGCTGCTATAGCATCATTAAACCACTTATCAAATTGATTAATAGGGTCTTGCCTTACTTCTTTTTCGGTAAGTGTGGCTGCGCTATAATCCTGCCTTAAATTTTGTAGTTCCTCATTTTTCATTACTGCAAACTTACAAATTAATTATACCGTATATCAAATGCAAGCATTTTAGTTTTTGCAAACGATTATCTATTTTGGGTGTTTATTTTGAATTATGTTAAACTCTATCCCTGCAGCTGTTGGCAGACTATTGATATCGGAACCATTTATGATGGATCCTAATTTTAAACGTTCGGTAATTTTGTTAACCGAATACCATGAAGAAGGCGCTGTTGGTTTTGTATTGAACCATCAAAGCGATAACCTGCTTGGCGATTTATTGCCGGATGTTTCCTACTCGGAGATCCCTGTTTATCATGGTGGGCCAGTTGCCGAAGATACCCTGCACTTTATTCATCGTTGTCCGGATAAGATAGCGGGCGGATTAGAGATTTGGAATGGTATATACTGGGGCGGAGATTTTGAAATGGTGAAAACCCTGATCAATAATTATCAGTTAACCACCGACGAGATTAAGTTTTTTACCGGATATTCAGGCTGGTCAGCCGGGCAGTTAGAGGATGAATTACAAGAAGACACCTGGATAGTGGCCAATCAATTTAATGTGGATACCATTTTTGCCGATGCCGAACATAACCTATGGCGCGAAGTAGTAATTGGTTTAGGCCAGCGTTATGCCCATATTGCTAATTTTCCCGAAAATCCAACGCTAAACTAATCTGTAGCAACCAGTTTGCAGAAGCAGAGAAATCAGACACCCTTCACATTAACCGGACATAATTGTAGCAAATTAGGTTTGTCTTGCGTAATTATATAAAACACATACGATTATGCTTAAGATATTAGCTGGTTTATTATTAGTAGCATGCTTTTTCTCGTGTAATCATGAATCGGCAACACCCGGTTGTGAACCGCAGGCATGCACCGAAGTTTTTGTTACTTTTGGTATTCACTATACCGATAAGGCGGGTAACCCAATTACAGTACAAAATTTTAGTGCCATAAACCAACGTACACACCTGGCCATGCCAAACATGCAAACCGGCCTGCTGATGACTGGATATTATGTAGTAGCGAACGACAGTGTAAAGCAACAATTATCAACAGACGGAGATGACATCCTGATATCAGCAACAAATCCGGCAACAAATCAAACAAAAATAGTGACGGTAAGGTTGGCGGGTGGCTGCAATTGCCATGTGACAAAAATATCGGGGCCGGAAACTGTAGCCTTTGATTGATGGATTAGCGAAAATTTAGAAGCTATTATCCAGCCAGGCCTTCATCGCGCATTTCTCTTGCAGAAGCTTCAACTTTTTGTTTAAGTTCATCCTTGAATTTTATCAGGTTATGCACTACAACCTCGTCGGCAGTTGATAAGATCTGCGCGGCCAGAATGCCTGCGTTTTTAGCAGCATTTAAAGCTACTGTAGCCACCGGGATCCCATTAGGCATTTGCAGGATAGATAAAACAGAATCCCAGCCATCAATTGAATTGCTTGATTTTACAGGTACCCCAATAACCGGCAGGTGGGTTAATGAAGCAACCATGCCGGGTAAATGCGCAGCACCGCCGGCACCTGCAATAATCACTTTAAGGCCACGGTCGGCAGCCGATCGGGCATAGCTGAACATCAGGTCGGGCGTACGGTGTGCCGATACCACGGTGATCTCAAATTCGACGCCTAATTCTTTTAAAACATCGGCAGCGTCCTGCATCACCGGCAGGTCTGATTTGCTGCCCATAATGATGCCTACTTTAGGTTGGTTCATAGTTTAATATATTTTCGTCATTGCGAGGAACGAAGCAATCTCTTAAAAAGCAGAGCAAACTTTGCAGTCTGGAGATTGCTTCGTTCCTCGCAATGACGTTATGGTAATAACTAACTTATCACTTTTAAAGTATCTTGTACAAATCTCGCTTTTTCAATAGCCTTTTCCCTGTCTGCATCCACAATAGTAACATGCCCCATTTTGCGGAATGGCTTGGTTAGGGCTTTGCCATACAAATGGATATAAACACCGGGTTGGTTTAACACTTTTTCAATACCCTGATATATTGCCGGGCCTTCGTAACCTGCTTCGCCTAATACGTTTACCATAATGGCGTTGTTCAGGCAATCGGTATTACCTAATGGTTGGTTAAATATCGCGCGCAAATGCTGTTCAAATTGCGATACAGTATTTCCCTCAATAGTTTGATGGCCGCTATTGTGCGGACGTGGCGCAAGCTCATTTACCAGCACACGGCCATGCTTATCTAAAAACATTTCAACCGCTAACAGGCCCACAATCTTTAAGCTTTCGGCAATGTGTTTGGCTATGCTTTCGGCTTCCTGGTGAATTTCAAAAGGTAGGGTAGATGGCGCTATCAGGAATTCTACCAAATTTGCTTCGGGGTTAAATTCCATTTCCACCATGGGGAAACATTTTACATCGCCATTTTCATTTCGGGCAACTATAACGGCTATTTCTTTTTCAAAATCTATCCAGCGTTCCACCAAACTGGGTTCGGTAAAGGCTTTATCTAAATAGGTCTCGTCAATAACTTTGTAAACACCTTTACCATCATAGCCGTCGCGGCGCAGTTTTTGAATATATGGAAAGGGGATAGGGCTTTGTTTTAACTGCTCCAGCGAGTTTACGATCTGGAAATCGGCTGTTGGGATATCATTCTCTTTAAAGAACTGTTTTTGCAGGCCCTTATCCTGTATCAGGCGAATGATCCGTGGCTGCGGGTAAACTAATACCCCTTCTTTTTCTAATTGCTCCAGCGCGTCTACATTAACCTTTTCAATCTCGATGGTCAACAGGTCTACCGTTTTACCGAAATTATAAACTGTTTCATAATCGCCCAACGATCCTGTGGTAAATTCATCGCAAAGTTTGCGACAGGGGGCTTGGGGGTCGGGGTCTAAAACTTTAATGGTTACATTGTAATTTATAGCCTGCTGTATCAGCATGCGCCCAAGTTGACCGCCGCCTAAAATGCCAAGTTTAAGGTCTCCGTAAAATGCTTTCATTGTTGATACTGCAAGTTTAGCCCAAATCTTTTAAAAAGCCTAAAAGTATTATGTTTAAATCAGCTAACGGGCTTTTGTTAGTGTAATTAATACACATTATTGTAACGGTATTGTTTTATTTTAATAATTTGGCCTTAATTGTGTCCAAATAGCTTTAAATCAGCCTAAAAATTGTATGTTTGCATAGTATTTACATCATATATATTATACTGAATGAAAACTAAAATAGCGGTAGCTAAGGGTGACGGTATCGGCCCGGAAATAATGGACGCCGTTCTCCGCATATTTAAAGCCAACAACGTTAAACTGGAATATGAATTTGTTGAAATGGGTAAATCCTATTTCGATGCTGGCCACTCAACAGGGATGACTGCCCAGGCTAAAGAAACCATTGAAACTTTAGGCTTATTGTTTAAGGGCCCTATGGAAACCCCAAAAGGCAAGGGCGTGAAAAGTATAAATGTTACTGCCCGTAAGGTGTGGAATACTTATGCTAACCAGCGCGACTTCCGTACCCTGAATGGTGTAAATACAGTTTTCAGCAAAGCAGGGATACCTATCAATTTAACCATCATTCGCGAGAATATTGAAGATACCTACGGTGGCATTGAACACTTGTTAACTTATGATGTGGCCGTTGGCCGCCGTATTATTACCCGTCCGGGTTCGGCACAGGTGATCCGTTATGCTTTTGAGATGGCTAAACGTAAGGGTTATACCAAACTAACCTGCGCGCACAAAGCCAATATCATGAAACTGACCGATGGTATGTTCCTGGAAGTTTTCCAGGAGATTGCAAAGGAATATCCGGAGATTGAAGCCAATGATATTATTGTAGATGACCTGTGTATGAAGCTGGTATCGCGCCCTGAAACTTTTCAGGCCATTGTATTGACCAATCTGCAGGGCGATATCGTATCCGATCTTTGCGCCGGTTTGGTTGGCGGTTTAGGTTTCGCGCCATCTGCTAACATTGGCGATAACATATCTATTTTTGAAGCTGTACACGGTACCGCGCCCGATATTGCAGGCAAAGGGATTGCCAACCCGACAGCGTTATTATTGTCAGGTATATCAATGTTGCGTTATTTAGGCTATGCATCAAACGCTGCGGCTATTGAAAACGCATTGCTTTACACTTTAGAACAAGGTGTACACACCGGCGATTTTGGCGACAGATCTATCCCTGCCTCTAATACTAATGAATTTGCTGACGCGATCATCGCTAATCTGGGTAAAGTACCAGCTGATGGCGGCGTATTTGAGGATACCAGTTTTGAAGTAAGCGAAGATATACGTGCAAACCTGATCAAAAATAAACTGACCGCCACCAAAGGTGTCGTGGAAGAAATGATTGGGGTGGATGTGTTTGTAGAGTCAAACGTTCAACCCGATGAATTGGCTGAATTAGCCAAAAAGTGCCTCCGCTTTAACGATAACTTCGATCTGGTGATGATATCCAACCGTGGTACACAAGTATGGCCAACCGGCTCTATTTATACCGAACTGGTGAACGAATACCGTATCCGATTCGAGAAAAAAGCTGGCAGGCAAATTAAACAGAAAGAACTACTGCATATAGCAGCTGATTTGTCCGAAGAAGTGAAAATTTGCTCGGTTGAATTCCTGATGAACTTTGGGGGTAAAATTGGGTATACTTTAGCGCAGGGACAATAGGTCAGTGATTGGAGATCAGTTAATCAAAGATTAGGTATTTCTGTGATATAAAAATAGCGATAGGTTTTTTAACCTATCGCTATTTTATTTTAAAACTAATCTCTATCACTAATCTCAGTCTCCATAATATTTATTGGCAATAAATACTATTGGGAAACCAAAAGCCACAATCAGCGCAGACATGTTTTTAAGTACACCGGCCAACTTCATTGGCCTTTGTACAATATGGCTTAAATAAGGCACCACCAAAAAATTCATTATAAAAAATATCAGCAGCCCCAGTATAAATGCCAGCAATATTTTGTTTCGAAAAATATTAATGAGGAAGGGATAAAGCCTGAAAAGTATAACGGTGAATATTAAAGCTATAAAGTAGTGAAATAACACACCATAAAGCACCATATCTACCCCGCCTGTTGTCGCTGCTTTTCCAAAAAAACCACTTGCTATATATTTAAAGATGGCTGCCGCCGGTACCTGGGGGTTAAGTACAATAGCCGAAAGCGCATCGAGCGTGCCGCACAGCAGCCATGTGAGTAGTGTATACTTAACAATTCCCTGGTTTTTAGTTTTAACTGTCATAATTGATTGGATTAAAGGTTTTTAAAGATAATTAAAAACTGTAATAACACTATTTTTATGAAAGTTCGCCAGTGGAAAATGTGTGAAAATCACCCTATAAGGGGGAGAGGGACCCCGTTATATCAGGGCGCTATTAAACGCAAAAAGCCCTGCCGGCTATAGCCAGCAGGGACTTGAATTTTTTTTTCGCTTAACCGAAATTACTTTGCAGCAGCAGCGGCTTTCGCTAATACTTCATTGTTTTTAGCGATCTGGCTGTGTTTCGACTCAGCAGAGCGGCTACCTAACTCAATGTTAGTAGCTAATTTTAAAAACTGTACTTCTAAACGTGAAGTGGTTTTGTTCTTTCTGTCTTTCCTTTTTAAACGTGTAACGCCCATGATAATCTCTTTATAATATGTTAACCTCGAGGTCGAGAGCGGATTCGAACCGCTGTACAAGGTTTTGCAGACCTCTGCCTAGCCACTCGGCCACCCGACCATTTTTCAGGATTGCAAAGTTAATAATAATTTGATGCAAGCCAATTTTAATTTAAAATCTATTTCTAAACACTTCCGAACAAAAAATCGCGGTAGCAATAGCTACATTTAACGATTCTGTTTGCCCCGCGCCAGGTATGGTAGCGGCGGTGCCTATCAGTTGCTGTACACCGGGCCTTATACCATTACCCTCGTTCCCCATAACTATCAGTCCTTCAGTATTGAAACGTATGGTGTAAATGTTCTGGCCATTTAATAATGCGCCATAAACCGGCATGTTTAATTTAGGGATGGTAGTTTCCAGATCGGTATAATACACATTTACCCGCGCCAGCGACCCCATGGTAGCCTGCACTACTTTAGGGTTATAAACATCCACACAATCATCAGAACAAATGATATGGTTGATGCCAAACCAGTCGGCCGTACGGATGATCGTACCCATATTACCCGGGTCCTGCACACCATCAAGCACCAAAGCATATTTATTTTTTAAAAGGCTGGCATTTAATGCGGGCCACTCGGGTATCTTTATTAGTGCAATAACTTCCTGCGGTGTGGTTAAACTGCTTATCTTAGCCAAATCATTTAAAGAAGTTTCCTGAAAATTTATTTTTGCGGATAATTTCAGCAATTTTGGTGTAATAGCAGCCGTATGGTAAACAGTTTGGACAGGGTAACCCGAGGAAATAAACTCAGTAACGGATTTATATCCTTCGGCCACAAATAATCCATGAACATTGCGGAACTTTTTATGTTGTAAGGATTTAAATAAACTGATCTGGGATTTTGAAAGCATATATCGATCTAAAACATAAAGGCTTTACAATATTAGTTATTCTATTGGTTATTCTGCTTGCGGGATGCAGTTTAACGCGCCGTTTAAAACCAAATGAATCGCTGGTGCGCAAAATTACCATAAAAGGTGTAGATAAAGAGTTTAGTGAAGCTGCGCCTACTTATGTGGATAAGCAACAGCAACCCAATAACTGGATAAACCTGAACCTTTATTACATGTTCAGTAAAAACGGCAAAAAAGATGTGGGCGAACCGCCATCAATACTGGATAGCTCGTTGGTTGAATACTCGCGCCTGCAAATAGAAAGATTTTTACAAAACAAAGGCTACCTTAAAGCTAAAGTTACCGATTCCATTATTATAAAAAACAAGCGCGCCCAGCTGATATTCACCGCTGTTGAAGGCCCGATGTTTAGGGTAAGGAAGTTTCAGGATAGTATATTGGATAAAAGGGTAGAAGCACTTTACCGGGTGAACAGGCCGAAGTTCTCGCACATACAACCAGGTGGCCGGTTTGATACCGACAGCCTTGCTTATGACCGTGATGAATTTTACCAGGTAATGCGGCGGAATGGTTACTATGATTTTTATCGCCAATACATTAATTATAACTACGATACAACCTTTAATAATAGCGTGGTTGATGTAAAAATGATCATCCACAACCCCATAGGAAAATCGGCGCACCCTGTTTATACAATCAACAATACGCTTATTACCATTACAAACAGCTATGGGCATACACCGGGCCATGCCGATACTTTACAGGTCGATTCGCAATTTAGGTTTGTTGATTTTTCAAAGCGTTTTAAACCCAAGGCCGTAACTTATTACATTTTTCAGAAAAAAGGCGAATTGTATGATATTGATAAACAATCGTTAACCACCTCGCGGTTATCTGAACTTAATGTATTTCGAAATGTACCCAACCCTACGTATCAAAAGTTATCCGACAGCAGTAACAAGCTGAATACTAAAATTGACATTGTCCCTTTAAAGCGGATGAGCGACCGGGTGGAAGGCGAGTTTATTTTTAATGGCGGCCGCTATGGTTATAACATAGGCAATACTTTTACCAACCGTAATTTATTTAAACGTGCCGAAATACTACAGCTTAAATTAAACTGGAGCGTATTGTTTGATAACGCTAATGGATCAGGCAGTGCAGGTATACAAAACCAGGACTTTAAGGCTGGTATCAATTTATCCTATCCCCGCATTATAACTCCTTTTAACCTGCCCATATTAGGAAAATATGGTGTCCCGCATACCACGTTTTCTACTAACTACGCCTTGTTTTTCCAAAAAGGGTTGGTGCAGCGCGAGAGTTTTAATAATTCGGTAACTTATGATTTCGCCGAAACTGGTCACAAACTGCACTCGCTAACGCCACTTAATATCGAGTATTCGACAGGTACTATTGACCCCGTTGCGCGCCAGGAATTATTAAAGCAGAACCGTTACTCGTATATATTTCTAATCGGGCGTACCGTATTAACAGTTGGGAGCCAGTATTCCTACCAGGTAAATGCCGATATGCTGAATTCTATAGGCAGCTTCGAGTATTTCCGCGGATCGTTAGACGTTGCCGGCAATACGCTTAGTTTGCTTGCCAACGCGTTAAATACCAAGCGCGATACAGCAGGGCAGCGCACAATTTTTAACACGGCCTTTTCGCAGTATGCCAAAGCCGAGATAGATTACAGGATATATCGCAACCTTGGTGGCGAACGGCAGATCGTATTTCGTATTAACCCAGGCATCGGTGTGCCATATGGCAACAGCAACCAAATGGTATTTGAAAAGAATTTTTATGCCGGCGGCGCTAACGATAACCGTGCCTGGCTGCCGCGTACGCTGGGCCCCGGACAGTTTAACAGGGCAGTGTATAGTGATAGTACCATACGGCAGCGTTTAAAATACCTTGACCAATTTGGCGAGATAAAAATTGCCGGTAACCTGGAATATCGGTATAAAATAGCCGACAACTTCTTTGGATCGAAACTAAAGGGTGCTTTATTTAGCGATTTTGGCAATGTATGGCGCTTGCATAACGAACCTGATAACCCCGGCGGGCAATTTAAATTCAGCAATCTGTTCCAGTCGACAGCTATTGGGGTAGGCTTTGGCTTGCGCTTTGACCTGACTTTCTTTGTTTTCAGGCTTGATGCTGCCTTTAAGTTTAAAGATCCACAGTTTAACGGCGGCGACCAATGGGTGATGATCAAACACTTTAATGAGTTATTCCACCCCGGCGAGTTTAAACAATCATTTATAAATGCCAACAGCACAGGGCGTAACCCCGATGGTTCCATCCGGGGGGACTCTTATAATTTTATGCAGCTAAATTTTGGTATAGGCTTACCATTCTAATAAACCAACACGGTAGTTGCGGCACGAATACCAGCTATGCATATACCGTTGCATTATCGCAGCTAACCGATACTTATCAGATTAGTTTCCCTATCGATGATATCGGCAATACTGGTTTCACTTAAGATTTTCAGGGTAGCGTCGCGAACATCAATAAACACATCGCGTATACCGCAGGTGGTTTCCTGGTGGCATTCATCGCAGCGATGATAAAAATTCAGGCTGGCGCAGGGTACCATGGCAATTGGCCCATCAGTAATGCGCAGCACATGTACCAGGTAAATATCTTTTGGATCTTTATTCAGGCTGTAGCCGCCGCCCGCGCCTTTTTTACTATACAAAAAGCCTGCGTTTCGTAAATCAAGCAGTATTTGCTCAAGAAACTTTTTGGGGATCTTTTCCTGTTCAGCTATCCACGATATTTGAAGGGGCGGTTTGTCCCGATGTTTGCCCAGTATTACTAATGCCTTAATGGCATATTTGGTTTTTTTGGAAAGCATTTGCGCCAGTTAAAAAACAAAACTATTATAAAAATGATAAAGTTTACTTGCTCTGCCCAAATATTCTGAAAAAATGTAAGTTTCCCTATAGTTTTAATATATTTTTTTATTTAGGCAGCATTTAATATGGCTTGCCAGCCAGAGAGTTGCTTTATTTAACCACAAAGACGGATTACTCAACAGCAGATTGTTCATGATTTGCCAAATGCGTATATATGCAAAACTAACTTTAGTCACCATTGTTACACGACGTATGAGCGCTAAGGCACAACAAGGCAAATTTCAACCTTTGCCCTTTATTATCAATTTAGGTATTACTTTAGGCATAGCCGCTGTAGCATCGTATTTCACTATAAAAGAAATACCGGGCTGGTATAGCACGCTTCACAAACCATCATTTAACCCGCCTAATCAATTATTTGGGCCCGTGTGGACAGTGTTGTACATCCTGATAGCCATTGCCGCCTACCTGGTTTGGAGGCATCGTGCCGAATCGGATAGTTATCATACAGCCCGTCTAATTTATTTTGTGCAACTGCTGTTAAATTTTTCGTGGTCAATTGTGTTTTTTGGGCAGCATCAAATATTGTGGGCGCTGGTGGTTATCATTTTATTATGGCTAAGCATACTGGCCAATATGTATTACTTCAGTAAATTTAGCAGAATAGCTTGTTGGCTATTATTGCCTTATTTGCTTTGGGTAAGCTTTGCAACAACGCTTAATTTTTCCATTTATCTGCTAAACCATTAAAATGTTTAAATTAGCATCAGTTACTAAACTATACAATATGCTGAAACGTATTTACCTGACTATTGCTGTACTTATTGCATTGAGCCAATTTGGCTGGGCCGATACGATAAACATTAATCATTTTGTAATTAAGGATAACCCCTTTGGCCAAAGTCAGATAGCTATAGTTGCTACCGACTCGTTAAACAACCCCATGCAGAATGTGAACGGCCTGTTTACTTTTGCAGTGAACGGCTTTGAACAGGAGTTGACTTTTAACAAAGGCGTGGCCTTTTATCCCCCTAAAATAGAAAAGTCGATATTCCTCTATCTGCGCCATAATAACGATGCGGGCACCCATGCCATGCTATATTATGTTTACAAGCACGATGATAAGCTGAGCCCATTCCACGTGAGCTGGGGCTGGCTGCTGGTTATACCGCTTTCGCTGGTCCTGCTCGGCTACCTGTTTAAACGGTTCATCATTATTGCCGCTATCATCTTTATTATCTTCTTGTATTTTAATCACCACAACGGCCTAAGCTTTCCCACGTTCTTCTCCAGCATTATTGATGGGTTAAAGAGTATGTTTTGACCTTGATTGAAGTTCACCAAGACTTTGCTATTAAGACATAGGCTAAATGACCAAATAAATCATAATGACACATTGCAAATTACTCAAGAAAGTATCGATTACCATGCTATTGAGCATGGGTATCTTGCTCCATACTTTTAGCCAAACCCAACCACAGGTACAAAACGTTAACATGAGATCGCCGGCAAATATGAAGGTTGACGGTGAATTAAAGGAATGGACAAACAAAAATTTGAGTGCTTATAACCTGGCCAACAGAATATTTTATGTGGTTAGTAACGATGATATCTACCTGTATTTAACCGTTCGTGGTTCGGGCTCGGCAGCCGGACTTAAGATTTTGAAAGAGGGCATCACATTTACAATCAGTCATCATATCGAAAAAGATAAACGGACTAAAGATCCACAAAACGTTTCTGTAACCTTTCCTACATCGCAAAATGGAATGACGGTTTCATCGATAATGTATGCTCCGACACTTGTGTTGAGGTATGTGAAAGACACGCTAAAGTATCGAAAAGAGATAGATTCATTAACTGCGGCTACAAATGTACGCGTAGAAAAAATTGCCAAGGAGATCAAGGTCGTCGGTATTAAAGATATAAGCGACCCAACTATTTCTGTTTACAACGATAAAGATATTAAAGCAGCCATTCATTTTTGGAGGGGAGAGCCAGTTGTAGAATTTGCTATCCCATTAATATTCCTTGACTTAACATCGGCTAATCCAGTCACTTTTAGTTATAATATAAAACTAAATGTGCCCCGTTTAAATGGAGATTTTGCTATCCCGCAAAAATCCGGGGTTGACTATGGCCCTACCGGTATTTCACCAGATGATTCCTATCGCTTCACCGAAACAGAACTTTGGGGTGAATATACCTTAGCAAAGAAAAAGTAGTTTATTTTCCTTAAATCAGGAAAATCAAGTTCAAGCATAGTCTAAAAAAGGAACGCGCTCCTGATCAAAGCGCGCCCTTTCTTCTCAACTTAGGTATTAACTATTAGCAAAGACGCAGGCCTATTGCCTCTCTGCTCACTATGCTTGTTTATTCCGCAGCAGCTCTGAACATCAGTGCGCCCACGGTTAAATTGCTGCGGCTATCAATAATAATAGCGCGGCCATTTGCTTTATTTTGCTGGTAAACATCAAACGCCAGCGGCTCGGCGGTTTTCACCACAATGCGGCCAATGTCGTTCAGCTTAAACTCTTCGTCATATAGCTTTTCCAGCGTGTTGATCTGCATTTTGTAAAGTACCTCGCTAATTTTGCAGCGAGTTACTTTACTGTTATGCTGTATTAAATAGGTATGTGTAGGGTCAAGTGGTTTAGTATCCATCCAGCACAGGTCTGCCTCAATTAGTTGGGATACGATAGGCGGCTGGTTACTTTTAACCAGTATATCACCGCGACTGATATCGATCTCATCCTTCAAATGCAAAGTAACCGACATGCCAGCCGATGCCTCTTCAGGGCGTTTATCAAACAGTTCAATGCGGTCTAACGTAGTGGTAAACCCTGAAGGCAATACGGTAACGCTATCATTCAGTTTGAATGTGCCGCTCAGTACCTTGCCGGCATAGCCACGGTAATCGTGCAATTCGTCAGTTTGCGGACGCACTACCCATTGTACCGGCATGCGGGTGTAGTTAGCATCCTCGTCTACGTGGGTTTCTACAGTTTCCAGATAATCCAGTAGGCTTTTACCCTCATACCAAAACATCCGGTCGGATTTGAAACCTACGTTGTCCCCCTTAAGGGCGCTCACCGGGATAAAGTTTACATCATGCAGGTTCAGTTTAGCTGCCATTTCGCGGTAATCGGCAACTATCTTATCGAACACCTGCTGGTCATAATCAACCATATCCATTTTGTTTACACAAACAATTACGTGTGGTATTTCCAAAAGGGAAACTAAGAATGAGTGACGAATGGTTTGCTCGATAACGCCTTTGCGGGCATCTATCAATATAATTGCCAGGCCCGCGTTTGATGCGCCAGTTACCATATTACGGGTGTATTGGATATGCCCCGGGGTATCGGCTATAATAAATTTGCGTTTATCGGTCTGGAAGTATTTATACGCCACATCAATGGTAATACCCTGTTCACGCTCGGCTTTAAGCCCGTCGGTAAGGATCGCCAGGTCAATAGTACCGTCATCATTTTTGCGGTTACTGCGCTGCAAGGCTTCCAATTGATCGTCGAGGATAGAATCGGTATCATACAACAGGCGACCAATAAGGGTGCTTTTACCATCATCTACACTGCCGGCTGTTAAAAATTTAAGCATGTTCATATTAAAAATACCCTCCTTTCTTACGGTCTTCCATGGCAGCCTCGCTTACCTTGTCGTCCATACGCGCGCCACGTTCGCTAATGTTACTGGCGCTTATTTCATTAATAATATCGTCTATCTCAAACGCGTACGATTCTACCGCAGCGGTACAGCTCATATCGCCCACCGTGCGGAAGCGTACGTTTTTGCGTTGCACTATATCCTCATCATCCATATTCAGGAAAGGAGAGGCGGCCATCAACTGGCCATTACGGGTGATCACATCACGCTCGTGTGCGAAGTAAATGCTTGGTAACGGAATGTTTTCCCTGCGGATATAGTTCCACACATCCAACTCAGTCCAGTTACTTATCGGGAATACCCGCACGTTCTCGCCTTTGTGAATTTTGCCATTGTATAAATCCCATAATTCGGGGCGCTGGCTTTTGGGGTTCCACTGGCCAAATTCATCGCGAACAGAGAATACGCGCTCTTTGGCCCGAGCTTTTTCCTCATCACGGCGGGCCCCGCCTATACAGGCATCAAACTGATGTTTGGCAATGGTATTTAACAGGGTAACGGTTTGCAACTGGTTGCGGCTGGCATTTTTGCCTTTTTGTTCAACCACGCGCCCCGCATCAATATCATCTTGCACATAACCGACGATCAGTTTTTCGCCTATACGGGCAACCATCTCATCTCGGTACTTTATTGTTTCTTCAAAGTTATGCCCGGTATCAATATGTACCAGCGGGAACGGGAACTTACCCGGACGGAAAGCTTTCTCGGCCAGGCGCACCAGTGTAATAGAATCCTTACCGCCTGAAAACAATAGCGCCGGTTTTTCAAATTGCCCGGCAACCTCCCTTAATATATGGATAGCTTCCGCCTCCAACTCATCTAAATAATCCGGTTTTGTACTCATTCTCTATATTAATTCTTTTCAGTTTCTTCCGTTAGGAAATAATCAACCGCGTTTCCCCTCTTGAGAGGGGCCAGGGGTATGTCCTTTCTTCGGTAAACTTTCGGAAGGACATACCCCTATGAAAGTTTTTGTTGCCTGCTGGTTCAGTGCTTCCCCTCTCAAGAGGGGAAAGTCCTTATCTACAAAGGCTTTAATTCTTTAGTTTCTTCGTCAATTACATCCGCACTGTGCAGGCCACATTCTTTCTTGGATTGATCTTCCCACCACCAGCGGCCGGCACGGAAATCCTCGCCGGGTTGTACCGCGCGTGTACAGGGGGCGCAGCCAATGCTCGGGAAACCCCTGTCATGCAATGTGTTATAAGGCACATTGTTTTCACGGATGTATTGCTTCACCTCATCCAGGTCCCAGCCGTAAATAGGGTGGAACTTTACCAGCTTATTGCCTTCGTCCCATTCTACGTCGCTCATAAACTGGCGGTTGGCCGATTGTTCGGCACGGATGCCGGTTATCCAGCATTGATTGCCGGCCAGGGCACGTTTCAAAGGCTCTATCTTGCGGATATGGCAGCATTCCTTACGGTTATCTACCGATTCGTAAAAGCTGTTGGGCCCTTTTGCACTTACCATTTGCTGAAGGCTTTCCGCATCAGGATAATAAGCATGAATTGGTTTGCCATACATTTCCAGCGTGCGGTTCCATACGTAGTAGGTCTCCGGGAAGAGCCTGCCGGTTTCCAGTGTGAATACCTTGATGGGGATATTGTTAGCGAAGATCATATGGGTGATCACCTGATCTTCCCAGCCAAAACTTGTAGAGAAAACAACGCCCCCGGGATAGGTATCAGCTAAATGCCTCAACGCTTCAACCGGAGATAAGCCGGTGGTTTGTTTTTTTATATGTTCAATTAAAGCATTCATTTTAAATTACTTTCATTAAAAATAACAGGATACTTCGCAAACTAATAAGCATTACGATTACCGCCACCGCTACCATAATAGCTTTGGTGGATATTTGGTTAGATACTTTTGCTGCAATAGGCGATGCCAACGCGCTGCCAATAATTAGACCTGCTACAGCGTCCCAATGTGCGCCGTTAAGCATGGTAATAAAGGTTAGCGAACTCATAAGCGCGATGAAGAACCGGGATAGCTTTACAGTACCCAGCGAAAAGCGAGGGTTGCGCCCACCGGCAATTAACGTAGATAACACGATAGACCCCCAGCCGCCGCCGCCAACAGCATCAATAAACCCGCCGCCGAAGCCCAGGAATGATACTTTTTTAATTTTATCTGCCGATTTTTTGCGGCCCGTATTAAATGCTTTTTTCAGGATAACTACACCAAGGATAAAGGTGTAAACAGATACCATGGGTTTGGTATAAGTACTGTAATGCTCTAACGATGATAACAGGTAAGCACCCAATACAGCTCCAATAATACCTGGTATAAGCAGTAATTTAAATAATTTCCAGTTGATGTTATTCAGGCGGTAATGCATCCAACCGGCAATACCGTTGCTCATAATTTCGCTGAGGTGCACACCCATACTGGCCGAGGCTGGAGGGATACCCATGCTTAACGAAAAGCTGGTTGACGTTACCCCATAGGACATGCCAATGGCACCGTCTATCATTGCAAAAACAAACCCGGCGCCTAAGAAATAATAAAAAGTAGGGGGGATGCCCCTAAGATAAGCCTGTGCATCGGGATCTTTGAACCATAAAGCGGTAACGGTAACAACTAAGGATAGTACAATAGCGCCCCAAATTAGCCACTTGAAATTCTTTTTTGTTTCTTCTGCCTGTTTTTTAGGCTCAACCAAAACCGCGGTCAGCTTATTTAGCTGGCGGACCTTATCGCTAAAATCTCCGTTTAGGGAATTGCGCAGATGATTTACCTGATGAAGTGTGGTGTCAATTTCATCAGGGATACCGTCATTTAAAACTTCCTTAATACGCTTGGCTACTGTGGGCGACTTGCCGTTGGTAGAGATAGCTATTTTAAGGTTGCCTTTTTGTACGATAGAACCCAGGTAAAAATCGCACAGGTCGGGTTTATCAGCAATGTTTACTAACAACTTCCTGTCCCGCGCCGACTGACGGATATACTCGTTTAGTTGGGGCTTACCTGTAGCGGCTATTACCACGTCGGCATTGTCCAGGTCGGTATCCGTAAATGTTTTTTGCAGGATATTTACCTGCGGATAGGCTGCGGCCAGTTCATGCACATCACTTAAAATGGCGTTGGCAATAACGGTTACCCTTGCCTGCGGACTGTTACCAAGCACAGCCGTCAGTTTTTCCAAACCAACAGCCCCTGCACCGATAAGCACCGTATGCAATTCATTAAGCTTTAAAAATACCGGGAACAATTCGTTCTTGTCCGATGTCTTTGCAGCTTCAGGCAATCCGTTATTCTTTGTCAGCAATGGCATAAAAATCTTTTATTGGCTGATACTTTGGGTGCAGCGAAACCACTTCGCCCAGTACAATCAGCGCGGGGGCCTTTACCTTATTTTCTTCAACCACTTCAACAATGGTGTCCACCACACCAATGGCTATTTTTTCATTCTCAGTACTTCCGCTTTGTATTACCGCTACGGGCAGTTTACCACGGCCTTCGTTTTGGTACAGCTTCACAATTTCCTTTAGCTTTTGTACGCCCATCAATACTACAACAGTAGCGCGGCTGCGTACAGCATCATATAGATCGTTTGACAATAGCCCGCTGGCTGTGGTGCCGGTTACCACCCAAAAACTTTCGCTTAAGCCACGGTGTGTTACCGGGATACCCTGCAAGCCAGGCACACCAATTGAACTGGAAATACCAGGGATCACCTGCGTTGGGATGCTGTAATTAGCAGCAAAATCTAATTCCTCATATCCGCGACCGAATACAAATGGGTCGCCGCCTTTCAGGCGCACTACGTGGCCATAATTCAGCGCGTAATCAACCATTAGTTTATTAATGGCGCTTTGTTCGTAATAATGTTCGCCGCTGCGTTTGCCTACGTAAACCATAACGGCGTGTGTTGGGGCAAAATGCAGCAGTTCATCATTCACCAGCGCATCATACAAAACCACATCGGCGGTTTGCAGGGCTTTCACCCCCTTAATGGTAATCAGCTCGGCATCGCCGGGGCCTGCACCTACAAGGGTAATGCGTGGTTCTTTTATATTTTTATCAGGCGCTATCATGCGTTTACCGCTTCCTCTCTTTTTGCTTTTACCTGGTTTAAGAATGCTTTAGCCTGTTCTATATATTCAGTTGCAAAGGCTTCAGATGGCTCATGTTTGTTGATCTGCAATACCAATTCCTCAAAACTTGTTGCCAATGGTACGTCACCAGTTGCGACATATTGTTCATCAAACGCTTTAATAACGCCAGTTTGGGTGCTACTATTCACACCCCTGTCTAACAATAATGCTTTCGCCCCGCTAATCATAACCGCGTAAGCATGATAAATGCTATCAGCCCAGCGTTTTTCGTCATAAGCCAGATTGGCCCATTCCAGTTTCTCGTCGCTTTCGTACAACAAGGTAGCTACCAGGTCAATAATAACGCTGGCACATTCGCCCACACCAATGGCGGTTTTAAAGGTCTCCTCGTGTCCCCAGTCTACAAATTCCTCGTCGGTTAGGTTAGTTAGGTCGGCCAGGGGTTTTAATAGCTGGTAGAAATAATCTTTCCCATTACGATCATAATAATCATGGAAAGTTTCATCCTCGATAGAATTCGCTTTAAAATCATTCAATACCCAGCGCAGTACATTAGCGGCGCGTTTGGCAGGCACTTTTATCACTTTATCGGCCGCACGGCCAATGCCATTGCCAACGGTGCCGCCGCCCAGCAAAACCTGCATAGATGGTAAAACCCTTGTGCCGGCTTTTAACGAGCTGCCATGGAACCCAATATGCGCTAACCCATGCTGGCCGCAGCTATTCATACAGCCACTGATCTTTATTTTTATATCGCGGTTGTTTACAAATTCCTCATACTCAGTGTAAACCACTTCTTCCAGTACACGTGCAAAAGTCATGCTGTTGCTGATACCCAGGTTACAGGTATCGGTACCCGGACAGGTAGTTACATCGGCCAGGCTATCAAAACCCGGATCGGCCAAATTAACCGACGCCAATGCTGCGTAAACGGCTGGTAAAGCTTCCTTCCGGATATATTTCAACAATAAACCCTGATTAGCGGTGATGCGTATCTCATCGGCCACCCATGGGCGTAATGCTTCAACCAGTTTACGGGCTTCGGGGGTTTTAATATCGCCTACAAGCACTTTTACATATACGCCGTAGAAACCGCTTTGTTTTTGCTCGAACACGTTAGTCGCCAGCCATTGTTCGTAAGCCAGGCTTGGCGCAAAAGTTGGGTAATCGGTATTTTGCGGAATTGCAGGGGTGCTGATGGCCGTCCTGTCTATAGGATAGGTTTTTACCTTGGTAGCCGTTTTTTCTAATGCCACCAGTTTCAGCAACTCTTCCAGCCCTATTTTCGCTACCAGGAATTTCATCCTGGCTTTATTACGGTTATTACGCTCGCCATAGCGGTCGAACACCCGGATAACCGCTTCTATGAACGGGATCATCTCATCTTCGGGTAAAAACTCGTGCACTACACTGGCAATAGCCGGTTGCGCGCCCAGGCCGCCGCCTAATAAAACTTTAAAGCCGCGTTCTTCGCCTTTTAGTTTGGGGATAAACCCAAGATCGTGAATATAAGAAAGCGCCGTATCCTTATCGCTTGATGAAAAACTGATCTTAAACTTACGGCCCATTTCCTGGCAAATAGGATTACGCAGCAAGTATTCAAACGTAGCATGCGCATATGGCGAAACATCAAACGGCTCCAGCGGATCGATACCCGCATTGGGTGATGCCGTTACGTTACGTACGGTATTACCGCAGGCTTCGCGCAGGGTAATATCATCCTGGGCCAGTTTAGACCATAGTTCGGGCGTACGGTCCAGGCTTACATAATGTATCTGGATATCCTGGCGGGTGGTAAGGTGCAGGTTGCCGCTGCCGTATTCATCGGCTATATCGGCAATACGCAGTAACTGTTTAAAGGTAACTTTGCCAAACGGCAGCTTAATACGCACCATTTGGACCCCTGGTTGGCGCTGGCCGTAAATGCCGCGTGCCAGGCGTAAGCTCCTGAACTTTTCCTCGTGTATATTCCCTTCCCGGAAAGCGCGTATCTTCTTTTCCAGGTCTATAATGTCCTTCTCCACTACGGGATTCTCCAGTTCTGTTCTGAAGCTTTGCATGTGTTTGTTTGTTTAAAATGTTATGAAAAAGCCCCTGCGGCGTTGGCTGAAGAGGCTGGTAGCTAATGTGTTATGTAACCTTAGGCCTCATGTACTAACCATACATACAGCACCAAAGCGTTACCATAACGAGTGCATTGATTACCTTCACGTTGTAAATATATATATAGTCTACGGAATTAATAGAATTTATTTGAATTTTGTTACAGAAACCTGATAAAACAAAAGTAGTAATTGGGAATTAGCGGATGATATCGGGCGTGTAATTTTATGGCGACAAAGATACCCGGTTGGATAGTGTCACACGCGGCACGTGTGCGCCAGCAGAGGGGAGGAATTTTAACAAAATTTTGCACCCTTTTTTGGTGGTAAAAAACATTATTAAAACGACTTTCGCAAACTCTGATTATTTTAACTTTTCTCTGGTTTTTTCATTTCAACTTTCGCCGACTTACGCATTTTTAGCGATTTTTAGCGTAACGTGTTGTGTGACAGTGGTATTTTAGATAGGTATTAACTGACAACCTTGTGCCACCAACAGCTATTTAAGTGATGGCTAACTTTGTTGGATGATAAATGTTGCTCAAAACCCTTTCCCCAAATGCTCCCAAATATGGATCACAAACATTCTGTCCAGTAAGAACAGGCTGGCAAATACTACGCTGGCAATGCCGTTGGTGGTCATGAAAGCGAAATTTACGCGGCTCAGGTCGTTAGGTTTAACCAGCAGGTGCTGGTAGATGAGCATGGCGCAAAAGAAAACGATGCCGATATAATAAAGTACCCCGACAGTGGTAAAAAACACCGGCATCACAATAAACGCTGCCGACAGCACATGCAAAAAAGTAGAAAGGTGCAGGGCATTTACCTTACCCAGCCACGATGGGATAGAATGCAGGTTCTCGCTGCGGTCAAAGTCTTCATCCTGCAACGCATAAATGATATCGAAACCGCTTACCCAACAAAGTACCGATAATGAGAAAAACAGGGGTAGTAGCTGGAATTCGCCGGTCACCACCAAATAAGCGCCGATAGGGGCCAGGGACAAGCCCAACCCTAATACCAAATGGCACAGCGCCGTAAAGCGCTTAGTAGCGCTATAACCCAACACCACCAGTAAAGCCACCGGCGATAGGTAAAAGCATAGCGGATTGATAAACCAGGTAGCCCCAATAAACAGCAGGCAGTTAATAATTGTAAAGATAAGCCCCGCTTGCGGACTGATGCGCCCGGCGGGTATGTCGCGCTGTTTGGTGCGCGGGTTCTTAGCATCAATATTTCTGTCCAGGTACCGGTTAAATGCCATCGCCGAATTGCGGGCAAACACCATGCATAGCACCATCAGTACCAGTTGCTGCCATTTAAAAGTATGGTTGGTAGTAGTCACCGCCAAAAAGAAGCCAATAAAGGCAAACGGCATAGCGAATATGGTATGTGAGAAGGTAACTAACGAAAGATATTTTTTCATTTAAACTGAAATAGTTTACAAATGTAATAATTTCTATGCAGCGCGTAATAAACTGAATAACCACAGGCAGGCGGATCTGGTCGGGTTTATTTTTCTGGTAATTGATAATCAACCGGCAGCAGATCGGCCATACGCAGGGTAGCCCAATATCCTTCAAAAGTGTTGCTTTCAGGATTAAGTACTACACCATTATTATCAAAAAAAGCATAAGGTAAGTTATAAGTGATGATGGTGCTGCGGCCTTTTTTATCGGTGATCATTAAACAATCCTGGTACCCGATAGCGAAAATCCCTTTGCGCTCGGTCCGTTTAATGTAGTCAGTTATTGAAAGAGGCTTATTTATAAGTGTTTGATTATACATGGGCATGCCCGATTTAGCCGACCAGTTTGCTATCGAATCCTGGATAGCCGGGGTTTGCAACTGGCTTCTGAAATAGTTGATCTTAGCTTTTATTAAACTATCAGTGGGTTTGCCCGTAGGTTTCCTGATTAGCCTGTTAACCACAAATCCATCTTCTTCAACCTGGTTAGCTATGCAGGCACGATAAAAGTGCATGTCGGATCCCAGGTAAGCTTGCGCCCGATTTTTAAGCCAGCGTTTTTGCTGTGATGCTTTCCCCGGTAATTCTTCAAATACTGACGAGCCTGTGTAGAAAAGATAATTTCTATGTTGATCTTTAATGAAAGAGGCGAGCAGGTATTTAATGCGGTACCCTAACGCTTTGTTTTCAATGATAATAAAATCGGTTGTGCTGGCGGTAAGTTTGCCGGTGCTTTTATCAAAATCCAGGTCCAATATTTCAGGATTTAATATTTTGCAAGCTTTTGAATTTTCAGATCTCCCTAAAAATTCATCAGTAAATATACGTACGTACCTTTCGCGGCTTGGGTCGTATTTTATTGTTACCTCTTTCAACTCCGTAGCCCGGGGGATGAGCTCAATTGCTGCAAGATGAATTGCCGTGCCATTCACCAGCAATGTGGTATGAAAAGCTTCAAACCCAACGCAGGTCACCACAAGATCGTACTGCCCGTTTCTAACGTTGGTAAGCGTAAAACTACCATCGTCGTTTGTTTTGCCACCTACGCTGGCATTGCTTAAAAATACGCTCGCATCGGGTACGGGTTTGCGGCTGTCTTTATTAATAATATTGCCGCTAATGCTGGTTTGAGCAAATAACAGGTTAGGAAATAGCAGCAATAGAAGTATAATGTTCTTAAGCATTATCGCCCCGCTGCCTAATTTCTCATATTAATATACTGCAATGGCTGCCCGAAATCTTCGGTGCGGCACAGGCTGATTACCGCCTGCAGGTCATCTATCTTTTTGGCTTGCACGCGTACCTGGTCGTCCATTATCGAGGCTTGTACTTTCAGTCCGCTGTCTTTTATCTTTTTAACTATCTTTTTGGCAGCCTCTTTATCAATCCCTTCTTTAATGGTGATCTCTTTGCGTATCATGTTGCCCGATGCATATTGTTCCTTGCCAAAATCAAGCGCTTTGGGGTCAAGTTGTTGCTTTACCATACGGCTGATGATGGAATCGGTAATGGCTTTCAGGCGCATGTCGTCTTCAGTTACAATGGTAACCATGTTGGTTTTTTTGTCCAGGTCTATAGTGCTTTTCGATCCGTTGAAATCATAACGGTTCAAAATTTCTTTTTTCGCGGTATTAATGGCATTGTCGAGCGTCTGCCCGTCAATTTTGCTTACAATATCAAATGATGGCATGTTGATTGGTTTTGTGTTGTAAAGATAATGATTGCGTATTAAACAAAGGTTTTTATGAAAGCTTTATACGGCAAATGATCAATAAAGGATTTATATAACGCCTCAATCTGTGTAAACAAAAACAATTAACTTAATATTATCTTAACAAATAAATAAGCAGATTTGCTGTACCAGCGATTTAGCTTGCATCATATCAACTATGCCTCATCAGCGTATACCATTAATTAACCGGGAGATCAGTTGGCTGTACTTTAACGACAGGGTGCTGCAGGAAGCTGCCGACCCCACTGTGCCGCTGATCGATCGTGTCCGTTTCCTGGCCATTTTTTCATCAAATCTCGATGAGTTTTACCGGGTACGCGTGGCTACGTTAAGCCGCCTGGCTAATTTAAACGAGAAGGCCAAAGAGGTTTTGGGCTACAATCCTAAAAAACTGCTGAACCAGATAAAAAACCTGGTGATAAAGCAGGAGCATAAGTTTAACAACCTGTACGAAAATATTATTGTTAAGCAATTAGCCGATGAAAAGATCTTCCTGATTAATGAAACACAGTTAAACGTTACCCGTGGTACTTTTGTAAAAAGCTATTTCAGGGAACGCCTGCTATCAAACCTTGTACCGGTAATGCTGGATGCGCATTCGCCATTACCCGAACTGCGGGACCGCTCTATCTACTTTTTTGTAAAGCTGCGCAAAAACAAAAAGACCAAATTGGCGCTGATGGAAATACCCGATACCGTGCCCCGGTTTTTGGTACTGCCCGAAACTAATAACCTGAAGTTTATTATCCTGCTGGATGACATTATCCGTTATAGCCTGGAGGATGTGTTTTTTATTTTCGATCATGATAGTATCGAGGCCTATTCTATTCAGCTTACACGCGACGCGGAACTTGACCTTGACCAGGAGGTAAGCGAGAAGTTTATAGATGCCCTGGCTAAAAGTCTGCAAAAGCGTAAAAAGGGTAAGCCCATGCGTTTACAATACGATGCTGCTATGCCGACCGATATGCTGGACTTTTTGGTAAGCAAAATGGGCTTGGGTAAGGATAGCCTGATACCCGGCAACCGGTATCAGAATTTTAAAGATTTTATTAAGTTCCCCAATGTTGGCAGGCCTGACCTTGAATATGTAAAATACCCATCGCTAACGGTTGATGACCTTACCTTTGGTAAAAGCCTGATGGCGTCTATCGCTAAGCGCGATTATTTGATCAGTACGCCATACCAATCGTTTGATTATGTGATACACTTTTTGCGCGAGGCCGCTATTGATCCCAAAGTGAAAGAGATCAGTCTGTCTGTTTACCGCCTGGCCGAAAATTCGAGAGTGATACACGCCTTGATAAATGCCGCCAAAAACGGTAAAAAAGTGAATTGCCTGGTTGAATTGCGCGCCCGTTTTGACGAACAGAACAATATACAGTGGAGTAACAGGCTGGAAGAAGAAGGCGTAAAGGTGATCTACGGCCTTCCTGGTTATAAAGTGCACAGTAAAATATGCCTGGTTACCCGGATAGAGAAGGGGAAACCGGCTTATTACGCCACCTTATCAACAGGTAATTTTAACGAGAAAACCGCGCAAATATATGCCGATCATACGCTGCTTACGGCCAGCAAAAGGCTTACCGGCGATTTGGTACATGTTTTTAAAGCAATTAACAAAAGTGGTTTACCACGCGATTTGAAGCACCTTATTGTTTCGCCGATAGATTCCCGTCCGGCTATCTACAAATTGATAGATGGGGAGATAGCCCATGCAAAAGGCGGAAGAAAAGCCTATATGATATTAAAGATGAATAGCCTGGCCGATGAGGGAATTATTGCCAAACTGTATGCCGCAAGTAACGCGGGGGTTAAAATTCAAATTTTAGTACGCGGAATGTGTTGCCTGGTGCCCGGTATTAAAGGCGTAAGCGAAAATATTACCGCTATTAGTATTGTAGATAAATACCTGGAACACGCCAGGGTGCAGATATATGGTAATGGCGGCAACGAACTGATCTATCTTACCTCGGCTGATTTTATGACCCGGAATATTGATAACCGGGTAGAAGTTGGGTTTCCGATATACAACGAGGAATTGCGCAAAGAGATAAGGGATATTATCAATATTCAACTGCAGGATAACACTAAAGCCCGTGAAATCAATGCAAGTAACACCAATAAGTACCATAAAACCAAAGCCGCGGTGCTAACAAGGGCGCAGCTGGATATTTATAATTACCTCAAAAACAAAAACCCTAAAAGTTGAGATACGCAGCAATTGATATAGGCAGTAACGCGGTTAGGCTGCTGATAGCGGAAATAAACGAAAGCAATGGCTCGGCATCGTTTAAAAAAAACACGCTGATACGCGTGCCATTGCGCCTTGGGGACGATGCCTTTTTAAATCAATATATATCTGATAAAAAAGCTGCCGATCTGGTAAAAACCATGCAGGCCTTTAAAAATCTGATGGATGTTTATAAGGTGACCGATTATCGCGCCTGCGCCACATCGGCTATGCGCGAGGCGAAAAACGGCGCCGACCTGGTGCGCATGATAAAAGACAATGCCAATATAGATTTGGAGATTGTGCACGGCGAAGTGGAGGCGAACATCATATATTCAAGCCATATTGAACAAAATATAGATAAGAGTAAAGACTATCTGTACATTGATGTGGGGGGCGGCAGTACCGAATTGTCTTTATTTTCTGAAGGTGAGATGATCGCATCGCAATCTTTCAACCTGGGTACCATACGTATACTGGATAACCAGGATAAAGATGAAACCTGGGAGGAAATGAAAGAGTTTTTGCGGATGCATACCAAACACTTTAAAAACTTATCGGGCATTGGTACGGGAGGTAATATCAATAAGTTATATAAACTGGCAGAAGAAAAAGAAAACAGCCCTATGTCTTTTGCTAAGTTGAAAGCCTTATATCATTACCTCAACTCGTTTTCGTTAAAAGACAGGATAAATGTGCTGGGCCTGAACCATGACCGTGCCGACGTAATTATCCCCGCCTGCGAAATATATCTTAGTGTAATGAAATGGGGCGGCATCAAAAATATTTATGTGCCAAGTGTAGGTATGGTTGATGGGATTATCCAAACATTGATAGAAAAAAACATTGCGAAAAACGGATGAAAAAAAAGTAAAGTTTTTGTTAATAAAATAAAAATTGTTAAGTACCTTTGTAATGCCCTCTCAAAGGGTATGTTTTTCATAGGTAGATGTAGGGTCGAGTACTTGTATTCGACCCTTTTTTATTCCTGTTAATTTTGTTGGGATTGTAATAGTTGTAATTGATAATGATAGGTAAAAAAATAGTGATTGCGGTTACCGGTGCCAGCGGCGCCATTTATGCCAAACTTTTACTGGATAAATTACAACAGCTGGATACACAAATAGCCGGGGTTGGTGTAGTGATGAGCGATAATGCCCGCCAGGTTTGGCAGCTGGAACTGGGTAACGAAGACTATAAAAATTACCCTTTTAAGTTTTACGATAAGAACGATTTTATGGCGCCTTTTGCCTCGGGTTCGGCACAGTTTGATACCATGGTTGTTGTGCCCTGCAGCATGGGCACCCTGGGCCGCATTGCTACAGGTATATCTAACGATTTAACTACACGGGCCGCCGATGTAATATTAAAAGAACGCCGCAAGCTGATATTGGTGGCCCGCGATACGCCGTTGAACCTGATCCATATCCGTAATATGGAAACTATAACCCTGGCGGGAGGTATTATTTGCCCGGCGGTGCCATCTTTTTATAGTAAACCCAACACTGTGGAGGATGTGGCTATGACCGTGGTAAACCGCGTTATTGATTTAATGGGGTTGGAAAACGATAGTTACAGATGGAATAAGGATAATAATTAGGGGCGATCCATTTTTAACCAGCTAAAAGACATTATTGCTGCCATTACAAGGCGGTAACGAAAGGACGTTTTTGTTATTAATTAATTATGTAATGCGAAATTGGAATTCAAATTCTAAATAATAACTATATTGTGGGGATTTTTCACCCATGTTAAAACCTTTTCATTTAATTATTGTTTGCTGGCTGGTTTGCGTTATACCATCTTGCCGGCAAATGCCTGAAAATGACTCTAAAGCCAACAATCACGCCGGCGCTGTTAAGGACAGTTTGGAAATTAAAGAACTGATCGCCAAAGGCAATAAATACACCTCATCACATAACGACTCTCTTCCCACTATCGCCTGGCAACTGGAGAGTATAAGCCGTTTTAGAAATAATGGGGAAGGGCTTGTTTACGCCGGGATATTTAAAGCTAAATATTACTGGATGGCTACCAACTATACTGCAGCCATGAAGGTAGCTTTACAATCACTGACCGATGCCGAAAAATGGAACGTACGCGGCCCGGTTCCAGATCTGTACGCTATTATGGCAAATATCCATAAAGAGAATGGAAATTATCCCGCAGCATTTCAAGATTGTATTAAAGGCCTTAAGGAAGCGCGGATCAATCACGACACTACTAATATTATCTCGCTGATGGGTTTAAACGCGATGTTTACCCATGGCTATTACCGCAAAAACGGCAATTACAAAAATGACCACACCAGCTTACAGTTAGAGCTGGATGCTTTGAAAATAGCAGAATCGAGCCCCAAATATGAACAAATGCGCATCCGCTTTTACGATAATATTGCGCAAACATATAAGGAAAATAAGGAATACAGTAAAGCGCTGTTATATGCCAACCAGGCGGTAGCCCTGGCTAACAAATACCATCAGCCACGTTCATTAACTTATGCTTACAACTGGTTGGGCGAATCCTATTATTATATGGGCCAGCACGATAAAGGCATTGATTATTTAAAACAGGCTATTGCTGTATCGCGACAATTGAAACAACCCTATCGCGAGATGGAAATATACGAAGCAATGCACTGGTGCTACCTTTCGTCGAAAGATTACGAACCTGCTATAGAATGCCTGCGACGATCATTTACCATGCGCGATTCGTTACAAATTGCCATGAACGAAAAACAAGTGAGCGAAATGCAACTGAAATATAATTCGGGCGGCAAGGATAAACAAATTGCTTTGCTGGGGCAGGTCAGTCAGTTAAAAAGTCAAAAAATATTGCGCATATCGGTAGCCATGGTATGTTTTGTCATACTCATGTTTGTTATTCTTTACCAGTACTATACCATCCACCGCTACAGTCGGAAAGTGGAAAAAAGCAACCAGGAATTAAACGCCGCGATGCTGAAAATAGCACACATTCAATCGCACCAGATCCGCAAGCCGCTGGCTTCAATATTGGGGCTAATGAATATTATTAAAGGCAATAATTATGTTGCCGATAAAGAAGTATTGCAAAAGATGGACGAGGTAGCCAACGATCTTGATGAACGTATCCGCGACGTGATTAAAGCCACCGAAGTTGGTTCATGACCTCAGATTTTAATGTTCAAATCCGGGATGCTTCAATTATAGCCGTAACTTTTGATAGTACAATGTCATTAAACCCAAAATCGGAATTCAGAAATCCGAATTTCTAACTAAATTCCTTACCTTTGCAGCCTTTAAAATGAATAAGAAAGTTGCATTTTATACTTTAGGCTGTAAGCTGAATTACTCGGAAACGTCCAGTATTGGCCGCTTGTTTGCGCAGGCTGGTTACCAAACAGTTGAGTTTACCGATACGCCCGATGTATATGTGATCAACACTTGTTCGGTTACCGATAATGCCGATAAAAAGTGCAAAAAGGTAGTGAAAGAGGCGTTGAAGGTATCACCTAATGCTTACGTAACTATTGTAGGCTGCTACGCACAACTTAAACCAAAGGAGATTGCTGAAATACCCGGCGTTGATATGGTTTTAGGCGCTGCCGAGAAATTTCAGATAGTCGACATTATCAATGATTTAACTAAAAACGCTAAGGCCGTGGTTTATAATCAGCCGGTGAGCGAGGCAAATCAGTTTATTTCGGCTTATTCATTTGGCGACCGTACCCGCACTTTCCTTAAAGTACAGGATGGCTGCGACTATTCATGTACGTTTTGTACTATACCGCTGGCCCGCGGCGCAAGCCGAAGCGATACTATTGAGAATGCGGTTGAACAGGCTAAGCAGATAGCAGCATCGGGCGTAAAAGAAATTGTACTGACCGGCGTTAACCTGGGCGATTTCGGTATCCGCGATGGTGAGCGTAAAGATAAGTTTGTTGATTTGGTGAAAGCGCTGGATGGGGTGGAAGGTATAGATCGAATCCGTATCTCCTCTATTGAACCCAACCTGCTTACCGACGAAATTATTGAGTTTGTAGCGCAGTCAAAACGCTTTGTGCCGCATTTTCATATCCCATTACAATCCGGAAATAATAAAATATTAGGGTTAATGCGCCGCCGTTACCGCCGCGAGTTATATGCCGAGCGGGTAGCTAAAATAAAACAACTGATGCCCGATTGCTGTATTGGTGTAGATGTGATCGTTGGTTTCCCCGGCGAAACCCGCGAGGATTTTATTGATACCTACAATTTCCTGAACGGCCTTGATATATCCTACCTGCATGTATTTACTTATAGCGAGCGTGAAAATACCCCTGCGGCCGAAATGGAAGGCACTGTTCCGGGCAGCACCCGTGCCGAGCGCAGTAAAATGCTGCACATACTAAACGATAAAAAACGCCGTGCCTTTTACGAAACGCAATTAGGTCAGCAAGCCGAAGTGCTGTTTGAGGGCGATATTAAAGACGGCTTTATGCACGGCTTCACTCGCAACTACGTAAAAGTAAAAGCCAAGTACGACCCGGTACTGGTTAATGAGGTGAAACAGGTACAATTAACAAATATTTCATCAGACGGCGACGTGGAGATAACCGAAGCTGTGGAAATATTAGTACATTAATTAATATATTCGCTGTAAATTATTTACTGATGTTTCCAACCCTTTCGTCGCTTATACAATACTTTACCGGGAAAGATATACCGCTTCCGTTTCAAACGTTCGGCTTTTTTGTGGCCCTGGCTTTTATGGCCGCCTATTGGGCTTTCGGCCAGGAATTTAAGCGCCGGGAAAGGCTGGGCGAGATACACCCGTTTAAACGGACAGTTATTGTAGGTAAAGCGCCATCATTTGCCGAGATATTTGGTAATGCCGTATTCGGCTTTATCATAGGCTATAAATTAATTGACGCAGTTTTAAACTACAGCGCTTTAATTGATAATACACAGGATTTTATATTATCAACCCGGGGCAACTGGAGCGGCGGGGTGGTTTTTGCCATCATATTTGCTTACTGGGCTTATTATGAAGCAAAAAAACAGGCCTTACCTGAACCAAAAAAAGTTGAGGTGACCGCACACCCTTACGAGTTATTAGGCAGCATTTTATTATGGGCGGCTGTTTTTGGCTTTGCCGGCGCCAAGCTTTTTAACGCTTTAGAGAACTGGGACGATTTTATGAAAGACCCGGTAGGCATGCTTGTCGGCTTCAGCGGACTGACCTTCTATGGCGGTTTGATCTGCGGTGGTGCAGCAGTACTATATATTGCCAACAAGCACGGCATTAAACCGCTTACCATGCTGGATATTGGCGGGCCGGGCATGATGCTGGCGTACGCCGTTGGCCGTATAGGCTGTCAAATGTCGGGCGATGGCGATTGGGGAATACCCAGCAATTTAGCGTCGAGACCGCATTGGTTAAGCTGGACGCCGGATTGGATGTGGTCTTTCAATTTCCCGCATAACGTTAACGGGGTCGATCATGATAATCACCTGCCTAACTGTGTAGGCAAATTTTGCTACGCGCTGAAGGAAGCAGTTTACCCAACTTCTTTTTACGAGTGTGTAATATGCCTGTTGCTATTCATCTTTTTATGGCAGATACGGGATAGGATAAAGGGTCCGGGTAAATTCTTCGGTATATATTTAATATTGAATGGGATAGAACGCTTCTTTATTGAATTGATACGTGTGAATACCAAATACCACGTAGCGGGTATTCCATTTACTCAGGCCGAGCTAATATCGCTGATATTGATTTTAGCCGGTATAGGTTTAATTATAAACGCATCGCGAACGCGTCATCATAAAAAAACTGCCAAAGCCTAATGCCGCAATCGTTAATTAAGCGTTTATCAAAAAACCAGGTAGCCAGGTTTGTTTTGTCGGCAGGTCTGGGTTTTTTAGTTGATATTATTTGTTTTTATCTGTTTTATCACAATATTTTCGAACAAAAGTATTACAACGTGTTCAATGCGCGTTTACGCAATTTTACCTTATCGCTGGCCGTATCATTCTTTGCCGGCGTAATGGTAAATTTCCTGATGACACGCTACATTGTTTTCACTGAATCCAAAACAAGTTTCTCTAAACAATTTTTTAGGTTTACGGCGGTTGCTGTTATTGGGTTTTTCGCCAATCAATTTTTGCTGGAACTTGCCGTGAATGACTTGAATATGTACCCGCCGCTTGCGCGCCCGCTGGCCGCGTTAAGCTTATTTTTTGCCAGTTTTTTTATCCATAAAGCATTTTCATTTAGTTTATCCTTACGCCATCATGCTGGAACAGATACTGAACCAAGTAGTAGTAATATCTAAACAAGCCGGGGCTTTTATCCGGCAGGAGCGCGCTAAATTCGATCCTGATAAGATTGAATATAAAGGCCTGAACGATATGGTTTCTTATGTAGATAAAACCGCCGAGCAGATCATCGTATCTGAACTGGAGAAGGTATTGCCCGAAGCGGGTTTTATTACTGAAGAAAAAACCAAAACCACTGTAGCCGAGCGCTATAACTGGATCATCGACCCATTGGATGGTACCACTAATTTTATCCACGGCTTGCCCTGTTTTTCGGTAAGTATTGCGCTAAAGGAATACGACGAACTGGTTTTGGGTGTAGTGTATGAAGTAAACCTGGACGAATGTTTTTATGCCTGCAAAGGACAGCCGGCCTACCTGAACGGAAAAGAGATCCGCGTAAGCAACAAACCTAAAATAGCTGACAGCCTGCTTGCGACTGGTTTTCCGTATTACGATTTCAGCAAGCAACCGGCTTATATAGCACTGTTCACTGAATTGATGAAAAGCTGCCATGGCCTGCGCCGTATAGGTTCGGCCGCGGTTGACCTGGCATATACAGCCTGTGGCCGTTTCGAGGCTTTTTATGAATACAACCTTAATGCATGGGATATTGCCGCGGGTGTGGTAATCGTACGTCAGGCCGGCGGCGACGTAGTGAATTACAAAGGTGGCCAGGAGGTGATGGAAGCAAGGGAGTTGCTGGCTACTAATGGAAAGATAACGGGGGAGTTGCTGGAGACTATTCAGAAGTATTTCTAAACCCATATGTCATTGCGAGGAGCAGCGAGGCTGGGTGCATAAGGGTGACGCGGCAATCTCGTAGTTTGATTTGCATGCTACGAGATTGCCGCACTATCGCTCGCAATGACAGAACTTTATAAAACGAAAAGAGCCGCTCATTGCGGCTCTTTTCGTTTTATAACTAATCTCTAATTAACTAATCTCTGTCCCAATTACATTGCTTCACTCACTACTTCAGTAACCTCTGGCACCATGCGTTTAAGCAGGTTCTCGATGCCCGATTTCAACGTGATGGTTGATGACGGGCAGCCGCTGCATGAACCACGCAGCTCTACAGTTACCACACCATCGTTAAATGATTTATAGCTGATAGCGCCGCCATCCTGCTCAACCGCCGGGCGAACGTAATCATGCAGTATTTGCTGTATTTTAACTTCGGCGTCGGTACCTTCAAAAGCTACGTCTTCAGCTTGTTCTTCAGCTTGTACTTTCAGTTCGCTTTCAACCGCGCCTTTAACAAATTCTTTAACAATGGCCTCAATATCGTTCCATTCCACACCTTCGGTTTTAGTAACCGTTACAAAGTTGCTGGCAAAGAATACCCCGTTTACAAACGAGAATTTATATAATTCCTTAGCAAAAGGAGATTTTTCGGCGCTTTCTTTAGTAGGGTAATCCACACTGCCATTGATCAGCAACTTGTTCACAATGAACTTCATGGTTGCCGGGTTGGGTGTCGATTCGGTATATACGTTGATATTCATGACGGTACAATTTTATAGTTAACAAATGTAAGCAGGTTTTTGATTGAAAGTAGTACGCTTGTTTGTTTTGACCTGTGTATGACTTATAAGACACCGCAACTACCACTACGTCATGCCGAACTTGTTTCGGCATCCCATCAGAAGGTCAACTGTGTTTATAGCTATGCATGTGAGATGCCGAAACAAGTTCGGCATGACGCTGATTTATACTTACACCCCCGTATAATTCCCCGGCGTAATCGCTTTCAATTCCGCTTTTACCGCATCACTTACGTTTAAAGTTTCCACAAATTCAGCAATGGTGGCGGCGTTTACCTGCGTGTTGGTGCGGGTGAGTTCTTTTAAAGCCTCATATGGGTTAGGGTAACCTTCGCGGCGCAGTATGGTTTGGATAGCCTCGGCAACTACCGCCCAGTTGGCTTCCAAGTGGGCGTTGATAGCGCTTTCATTCAGTAATAATTTATTCAGTCCGCGCAGGGTCGATTTAATAGCGATGAGCGTATGGGCTACTGGTACGCCAATGTTACGCAACACAGTACTGTCGGTCAAATCGCGCTGCAGGCGGGAGATAGGTAGTTTTGCCGCTAAGTGTTCAAACACCGCATTGGCAATACCCAGGTTACCTTCCGAGTTTTCAAAATCTATTGGGTTAACCTTATGCGGCATGGCCGATGACCCTACCTCGCCGGCTTTTATTTGCTGCTTAAAGTAGTTCATGCTAATATAGGTCCACATGTCGCGGTTAAGGTCTATTAATATGTTGTTCACGCGTTTCAGTGCATCGCATTGGGCGGCAAAGTTATCGTAGTGCTCAATCTGGGTGGTATATTCCGAACGTGTCAAACCTAATTGACCATTCACAAATTTATCCCCGAAAGCCTTCCAGTTAATTTGCGGATAGGCAATATGGTGGGCATTGAAATTACCGGTTGCCCCACCAAATTTAGCTGATGCGGGTATTAACTGTAACGAAGCCAGTTGTTTTTCCAGGCGTTCAATAAATACCCTGATCTCTTTCCCCAACCGTGTCGGCGATGCCGGCTGACCGTGGGTGTGGGCCAGCATAGGTACCGCTTCCCATTCGTTAGCACGCTGGGTTAAAGCGGCTAACAAGCTGGTGATGGCGGGGTAATACACATCCAGCAAGGCCATTTTAAAGCTGTAGGGGATGGCGGTGTTATTAATATCCTGTGATGTTAAACCAAAGTGGATAAACTCTTTGTATTCGGCCAGGCCTAATTCGTCAAACTTTTTCTTAATAAAATACTCAACCGCTTTTACATCGTGGTTGGTGGTTTTCTCTATCAGTTTAATGCTTTCAGCATCTTCGGCCGAAAAATTTTTATAAATATCCTGTAACTTTTCTTTTAAACTTTTATCAAAATCCCGTAGCTGCGGCAGCGGGTGTTCGTACAATGCTATAAAATACTCTACCTCAACAAACACACGGTATTTTATCAGTGCGTATTCCGAAAAGTAATCCGATAGTTCAGCAGTTGCGTTGTGGTAACGTCCGTCGACAGGAGAGATGGCCAATAATGGCGTAAGCATCGTCATATAGATAAAAGATAAGTTTTTGCAAAGATAACTTTTAGTGAGGAAGTCCGAAAGACAAAAGGAATTTGCGGATTACCGGACTTTCCGGCTTTCGGTCTGCAAAATGTAATTTTGCATGGAAACTTTGAAATCAAAAAATGTTTCCTTAGTTTTGACCCTGTAAGTCAATGAGTCAAAAAGAAAGAATATTAGCAGGTAGCCTGGAGCTTTTTTTCCGCGCAGGAATTAAAAGCGTAACCATGGATGATATTGCCAAACATTTGGCTGTATCAAAAAAAACTATCTACCAGTTTTTTACAGACAAAAATGAATTGGTAATTGCCCTTGTAAAGCAGCGGATGGCCGAGGACGAACAGCAAATGCTGGAAATAATGCAGAAATATGACAACGTGATAGAGCAGTTGCTGGAGATGATGAAATGTTCGGAAGAGATAGCGGCGCGCGCCAATCCTATCCTGATGTACGATCTGCAAAAGTATCATCCTGAAGGTTGGGAACTGGTGCAGCAATTTAAATCGAATGTAGTATTGCAAACGTTGGAAAACTTGCTTAAACAAGGGAAAGAACAAGGCTACATCAGGCCCGAAATAGATGTGAAGGTAATAGCACGCATGCGGATGAACCAGGTAGAAATGGGTTTTAACACGGCTATTTTTCCACCGCACGAATTTAGCCCCTGGGCAGTGCAGCAGCAGTTTTTAGAGCATTTTAACTACGGCATTTGTACGCTTGAAGGATATAAACTATTAGAAAAATATAAAAATGTGAATAAACAAGATTAACTGCTGACATAGGGTTGTCGCAACCGGGTTGCAGTTTTGCTACAACAATAAACATAGTACACATCACAATATATACATTACATGAGAAAAATAGCAATAACATTAATGTGCAGCTTTGTTTTGCTGAAAGGCATGGCACAGCAGGCACCACCCAATAAGCAAACGCATAACTTTAGTTTGCAGGACTGTATTAATTATGCCTATGAACACCAGGATTCGGTGAAAAATGCTAAGCTGGATATATTAAGCGCCGATCAAAAAGTGCGTGAAACTAAAGGCCAGGGCTTACCCCAGGTGAATGGATCTATATCGTTTCAGGATTTTTTAAAAGCCCCCGCAACAGTAGGCCCTAACTTTTTAAGTGGTGCCCCTATTGATCCTAACGCGCCATTAATCCAGTTTCCTTTTGGCGCTGTAAAGTATAATAATACTTATGCTATACAAGCCAGTCAATTACTGTTTAGTGGAACGTTTTTAGTAGGATTACAGGCCGTAAAAACTTACAAAGAACTATCTGAGCGTAATTTAAACCGTTCGCGTATACAAACTAATATAGCGGTAACTAAAGCTTATTATCAGGTACTGGTAAGTAATGAACAGGTAAAACTGCTTGATGCCAACATTAACCAATTGAAACAACAGGTAAATGAAACCACTCAGCAAAACAAGCAGGGTTTTGTAGAGAAAATAGATGTTGACCGGCTAAACGTGCAATACAATAATCTGGTAACCAATCGGGATAATGTACAGCGCGCGCTGACATTAAATTATGCCATGCTGAAGTTTCAAATGGGGATGCCAATAGGTGATGAACTGATGCTGACTGATAAATTGTCGGATATTAACCTGGAAAGTGCTGCGTTGGAAAATAGTGTGGATACTACCTTTTATCGTAACAGGATAGAGTATCAATTATTGGAAACAAATAAAAAACTAAATGAACTGGATGTAAAGGCTAAAAAAGCAGACCTGTTACCTTCTATTGCAGCAGTTGGCGGTTACTCGGCTGTATTTCAGGAGAATCACACGCGCTATTTATACAACCATATGTATCCAAGCAGTTATATTGGTCTTAATATCAATATACCTATTTTTAGTGGCTTTCAGCGCGATGCACGAGTGAAACAATCTCAGTTTGAAGTGCAAAAATCGCAAAACATGTTAAACAATGCAAAAAACGGGCTTACCCTGCAAGCCACTGCTGCACGCGTAAGTTTTGTTAACAGCTTGAACTCGCTTAACAATCAAAAACGTAACCAGGCATTAGCTAACGAAGTATTACGGGTTTCCAAAATAAAATATGGCCAGGGCGTAGGGTCGAGCCTTGAAGTTACCCAGGCGCAAACAGCTTTAGAAACATCGGATAACGAATATATACAAGCTTTGTATGATGCGCTAATTAATAAAGTTAACCTTGACCAGGCTTATGGTCGCATTAAATAACATTTACCTGATCACACATAAACACAACAACATCATGAAAAAAATATTATACATATCAGCAGCAATGGCTTTGGCAGCTTGCAGTCAAAAACCTAAAGACTATAAAGCGCAATTAGCCGACCTGAAAAAACAACAGGCAGATATTACTGCCCAGATTGGTAAGATAGAAGCCGAACACCCTGCGCCCGATTCATCAAAAGTTACGGACGTGAGCGTCGCCGAAGTAAAAACGCAAACGTTTACTAATTATGCCCAGATACAGGGTAAAATTGATGCGCAGGACAACGTAACAGCTTACCCGCAAATGCAGGGTACTATTACCAACATTTATGTAAAAGCCGGTCAGCATGTGGGCAGGGGCCAGGTTTTGGTACAATTAGACAATAGCGTACTAAGGCAGCAAATAGCCCAGGCCCAGGCACAATTAAGCCTGGCCAATACGGTTTATCAGCGCCAGAAAAACCTGTGGGATCAAAAGATTGGTACTGAGGTGCAATTCCTGCAAGCTAAAACTAATTATGAAGCCGGTCTGAAACAAGTAGCCGCCCTGCGCGAACAATCGGCTATGTATACCATCAAGTCGCCGATTAATGGTACTGTTGACCAAATGGACCTTAAATTAGGCCAGGCAGCCATGCCAGGACAAACCGGTATCCGCATTGTTAATGCAGATTTGTTAAAAGTTAAGGCCGATGTGCCGGAATCCTATTCAGGTTCAATTAACCAGGGCGATAAAGTTAAAGTGCTGATACCTGATGCTAACGACTCGTTAATCACCAACGTGACGTTCGCAGCTAAGGTGATCGATCCTACTTCAAGAAGCTTTGCTATTGAAGTTAAATTGCCGCAGCGCAAAACGCTACGCCCAAATATGACCGCTATTTTAAACGTGGCCAGCTATACCAAAAACAATGCTGTAGTTATCCCTGTGAAGGCTATCCAAAAATCGGAGACCGGCGATTATGTGTTTTTAAATGCAAACGGTATTGCTAAAAAAACAATAGTAAAAGCGGGTGCGACCTACGGCGGCCAAACCGAAATATTATCGGGGCTAAAAGCGGGGGACCAATTGATAACCGAAGGAGCGTCTGATATTGAAGATGGCGACAAGGTGAAGGTTTTAGCGTCTGGTAATTAATTATTAAACATTTGATCTGAACATTATGAAAGATCTTCACAAAGAATTCGGCCCCTCAAGCTGGGCTATCGATAATAAAACCGCTATATACGTGCTCGTATTTCTGATCACGGTATTGGGCTTGGTTAGCTATAATAATTTACCGAAAGAGAACTTTCCGGATATAGCGCAATCAAAAGTGTTTGTTACTACTTCCTGGTTAGGGCAGTCTCCGCAAAACGTGGAAAACCTGGTAACAAGACAAATAGAGAAACAACTGAAATCGCTTAAAGGGTTAAAAAAGGTAACCTCAAACTCGGTACAAAACGTATCTATTATTACAGCGGAATTTCAGGCTAATATTAACATCAAAGATGCTAAGATAGATGTTAAGGACGCGGTTGATAAAGCCAAACAGGATTTGCCGCAAAATGATAACAACCTAAAAGAGTCGGTAATATCTGATATTAACGTTGCCGATTTACCTATTCTTTATATCAACATCTCAGGCGATTACGACCTTAAGAAATTAAAGGAATATGCCGATTTATTGAAGGATGATATAGAAAGCTATAAGGAGATATCGAAAGTTGATGAAGTAGGTGCGCTTACGCCTGAGATACAGGTAAATGTTGATCTGAACAAGATGGCTGCTGCGCAAATAAGCTTTGGCGATATTATAACGGCTATCGGTAACGAGAATATCCTGGCATCTGCCGGTACCATCAAGACCGACGGTATACGCCGCAGTATCGACATTAAACAGGATTTTAAAAATGCCGACGAGGTGAAAGCCATGGCCATCCGCAACCCTAAAGGGCAAACGGTGTACCTGCGTGATATTGCTGAAGTTAAAGATTCGTTTTTAGAGCAGGAAAGCTATGCGCGTTTAAAAACACCTAACGAGCCGAATTTTAAAAACGTAATTACCTTAAATGTAAGTAAACGTGCCGGCGAAAACCTGATCGAGGCTTCGGACAAGATAAATGAACTGATAAAACAGAAACAGAAAACAGTTTTTCCTAAAGGGTTAAACATTACCGTAACCGGCGACCAGTCAGACAAAACACGTACTACACTGAATGACCTGATCAACACTATTGTTATCGGTTTTATTTTGGTAACAGTTATCCTGATGTTTTTCATGGGTACTACCAACGCTATTTTCGTAGCGCTGTCGGTACCGTTATCTTGTTTCATTGCCTTCCTGGTGATGCCGGCTATTGGGTTCACACTGAATATGATCGTGTTGTTCTCGTTCCTGCTGGCCTTGGGTATTGTGGTGGATGATGCGATTGTAGTAATTGAAAACACACACCGTATTTTTGATAACGGCAAAGTACCTATTAAAGAAGCGGCAAAAATGGCGGCTGGTGAAGTATTCCTTCCTGTATTTTCAGGTACCATGACCACCTTAGCTCCATTTATTCCATTAGCATTCTGGAACAGCTTGATAGGGCACTTCATGTTCTTCCTGCCAATTACGCTGATCATTACCTTGCTGGCATCGTTAGTGGTGGCTTATATCATGAACCCGGTGTTCGCGGTTGATTTTATGAAACCACACGTAAGCGGCGAACACGAGCATATGCGTTTTGATAAGAAAACCAAACGCACCACGCTTATTTTAGCAGGCTTAGCCGCATTCAGCTACTTAATGTTTGCTGCCGGTAAATGGACCATGGGCATGGGCAACTTCCTGGTGCTATGTATCTTATTATATCTTTTAAACCATTTTGTGTTGTTAAAGGTGATAGACAGGTTCCAAACCAACATATGGCCTAAATTCCAGGCGTGGTATGCCAAATGGCTTGAACGCGCGGTGCACAGACCGGGCGTGGTATTGGGCGGTACAGTAGGGCTTTTTGTGGTCTCTATTTTATGTACCATGTTTTTGGGCAAAACGCCTGTATTTTTCCCATCGGGCGACCCTAACTTTGCTTATGTATACATAGCCATGCCTATTGGTACCGACCAGGCTACAACAAATGAGGTAACCCGCAAGCTTGAGCAGCGCGTAGCCAAAGTTGTTGAACCCGATAAAGATATCGTATCATCAGTAATATCAAACGTAACCAAAGGTGTAACCGACCCTACTGATGAGGACCAGGGCGACTACGAGAATAAGGGTAAAGTAACCGTGGCCTTTGTTGAATTTGGTAAACGCCACGGTAAGGACACTAAAAAGATATTGCAAAACATCCGTGCTGCCGTGCAAGGCGTGCCTGGCGCGAAAATATCGGTAGCGCAGGAAAATGGCGGCCCGCCGGTACAAAAAGATATCAGTATTGAAATTATTGGCGACAATGTAGACACCCTGGTAGCTACCGGCAACCGGTTGAAAAACTACCTGGCCAAACAAAACATCCCGGGTATTGAGAACCTGGTGGCCGATGTGCAAAGCGATAAGCCGGAAGTTGTATTTGATATAGACCGTGAACGCGCTAACCGCGAAGGTATCAGCAGCGGCCAGATCACCCAAACACTGGGTACTGCTATATTTGGCGCCAAGGCTGGTGATTACCGGAATACTAAAGAAGATGACTATCAAATTAAAGTGAGGGCATTAGAAAGCCAGCGCAGTAATATTGATGAGTTGCGAAATTTGAAGATCACCTATCGCGATATGGCCACAGGCGGTGCAATTCGCCAGGTGCCAATCTCGGCTTTTACCGATGTTCGTTATACAAATACTTATAGCAACATTAAACACAAGCAACAGCGCCGGGTATTAACCTTAGGATCAAGTGTTATTAAACCTTATAACCCTAATGATGTAAACGCCGCAATATTAGCAGCCATCAAAAACTTTAAAAAGTCGGATGATGTGATCATCAGGCAGGGTGGTGGCCAGGAAGACCAGAAGGAAGCGGCGACGTTTTTGGGCGGCGCTTTGCTAACATCTGCGGGTTTAATTTTAATCATATTGATGATCCAGTTTAACTCGATAGGTAAAACGCTGATCATTATTTCTGAGATTGTGCTTAGCATCATCGGCGTGCTTTTGGGTATCAGCCTTTGCGGCATGACCATGACCATTGTAATGACCGGTATAGGTATTATTGCCTTAGCCGGGGTTGTGGTACGTAACGGTATATTACTGGTTGAATTTACCGATATGCTGATAGAGCAGGGGGTAAGTGTGCACGACGCTGTTGTGGAAGCCGGCCATACCCGTATGACGCCGGTGTTGCTAACCGCTACCGCAGCTATATTAGGCTTATTACCACTGGCCGTAGGCTTCAATATCGATTTTGTGGAGATGTTTGCGCACTTTGCACCACACATTCACTTTGGTGGCGATAACGTAGCATTCTGGGGCCCGCTGGCCTGGACCATGATCTTCGGTCTTGGTTTCGCTACTATCATTACCCTAATATTAGTACCATGTATGTACCTGATCAGGGTAAACCTGAAAAACCGTCTATTCGGTAAAAAAGAAAAGAAGGAAATAGCAGAGGCTGAATTAGCTGAAGCTTAAAGATATCTGATCCCCAAAAATCAGCAAGGCCGTTTGATAGCGATATCAGGTGGCCTTTTTTATTGTTTGGTGCTACAGGCCTTAAACAAGTAAGGCCCCTGATGAGCAGGGGCCTTTACTAACCAATTATAAACCTTATGTGTGAGAGACTTTATTTAAAAAGTATGGCACAAATATATGTCACTTTTACACTTTTAGCAAACTTTTTATATAATTTAACAAAATGTTAACATTTAAATAAGTTTGCGACCAAAAACATGCTTAAATGATATTTGACAAGCACTTTTTGACATTGCTAAATCAGGATACCTGTATTTTCAGGATAGGTGAAGTAATTAAAGCAATTAATGCTTCTACTTCTTTTTGTAAGCCGGCCAAGCCATCACGATAGTAAGTTTCAAGGCTACGATCAATAGCTTTTAACTTGCGCTGAACAGGGTGATAACAAAGCAGTATGGCTTTCATCGTTCGGCTTTGGTGAATTTGCTGAATAGGTGGGGCCACTTCAGGGACTACCTTTACCAGGTGGTCCTCTAACTCCTGGCGTTTACGGTTTAACAGGGTTAATGCGAAGGCGTTGCTTTCGCTGTAGGTAAATGTACCCAGGCGCTTTATCTGCTGCAATAGTTGCTGCAAATGAGCCAGGATACTTTTGGGGTCATTCAGTTTCTCCATATCTTTTCTCGTTTACCTAAATGAACAATCAAACAATGTTACAACGGCAACCTTTGGGCAGTTATTGTTGCGCCTCAGGATGAAATTTAGATGAAATTATTAACAATTACGTTACAAAACAATAGTTGGGTGCCTATTAGTGAAAATATTTTTTTGCGGTGACATTAACCGTCCAGCAAGGGCCTTAAAACGGGCCAGACGTTATTGGCAATTGTGCGGTAATCTGTAGCGTTGGGGTGTATGCCATCTCGCAAATTAAGGTTGCCAATCCCGGCTACACCCTGCAAAAAGAAGGGCACAAACGCCATCTGATAAGTATCGGCCAGCCGCTTGTAAATAGCCCTGAACTCGGTGATCATAGCACCAGGGATGAACCTTGGAAGTTCCATGCCCATTAGCGCAAGTTTTACGTTAGGATACTTAGCCAAAACCTTTTTAACAATAGCTTCTAGGTTTTGATAGGTAATAGACGGCGGTATGCGGCGGGTAAGATCGTTGATGCCCAGTTCCAGCACAAAAACATCAATAGGCCGGCTAAGCCAATAATCCAGACGGTTTAAGCCACCCGAGCTGGTGTCGCCACTTACACCGGCGTTGATTACCCGGTATGAAAGGCCTTCGGTCATGATCCGTTGGTCTATCAGCGCAGGGAATGATTCGGTATTAACAGAACCGAGACCATACCCGACGGTCAGGCTATCGCCGAAAAACAAAATGGTTTTCATTAGCCATTAAATAGCTGCGCGGCTTATATTGTTTTTGTATATTTATCATACCTAATTCATATTTCACTATGGCCGAAAACAAAACCCTGGAAACCAAAGATTCCGTCAACAAATTTCTTGATACAAAAGTATCAGACGCAGCGCTGCGCAAAGATTGCGATACGCTGATAGCACTAATGGAAAAAGTAACCGGCCAGCCGGCCACCATGTGGGGTACGGCTATTATAGGCTTTGATAAATACCATTATAAATACGATAGCGGTCGCGAAGGCGATATGTGCCTGGTGGGGTTCTCGCCGCGTGCGGCAAACATTAGCCTGTATGTAAAGTTAGGCGCGCCGGGTCAGGATGCCCTGCTGGCCAAATTGGGTAGGCACAAAGCTGCTAAAGGCTGCCTGTACGTTAAAAAACTGGCCGATGTAGATATGGGGGTACTGGAAAACATTATTACCACAGGGGCAGCCCACACCAGGCAACAATATCCTGGTTAAATATTAGAACTGGTAATATATTACCAAAAATCGTTAAATTTGCGGCCACCAAAAACTCCCATGTGGTGTAACGGTAGCACATCAGACTCTGACTCTGCTTGTCGTGGTTCGAATCCATGCATGGGAACTAAGCAAAAAAACCTTTCAGTTTATCTGAAAGTTTTTTTTGCTACTAATAGTTTATCGTTTATTAATGATAACCTGCTTTTCTTCCGGGTGTGTTGCCCGCCATTTTTTTAAAGCTTTCGCTTGTATTTTCCGGTTATGCTCAGTAGCCTTACCTTGTTCATCTTTTTCAGATATCGGGCCTTCGGTCCTTAGTTTCTTTCCCCATGGTAAAGAAACATTTTCTTTATTGTCCGTTGCCATAAAAGTTGTGTTATTTCCCTTTATTTAAAACGTATAGTTGTGATGGATATTTTATCAGAGGTGAATATAGAAGCAAAATTTTTGCGGGAAAACAAAACTTATTAAAGTTAAAACCAAACTTTATTAGTGATGTTAAACTAACTGTTAACGTTATACAGCAATGGCAACTGTAACAGCAAAAAAAGCTACACGTAAGGTCGCTACTAAGGCAGGTAGCGCCGCTGCTAAGAAGTCTCCCGGCAAAAATTTATCGGCCAGCTATAACCGGTACAAAAAATTTGGCGGCCAGCAGTATACGGGTATGCAAATTGGTCGCGGGCATCATTGGCATTATGATGAAGGCGACTGGAAAGAAACCAAAATAACCCCTGATTTGTGGGAAATATCCTATGCGGTAACCAAACGCCGTGTAGGGCATGCACCCGAAAATTCAGGTGTACCGGTAGGTACCGAATATCAATGGTACATCTTAGCCCATCAGCATGTAAAAAAGCTTAACGCCAACGATTATTCTACCGAAATGACCGGTATTAAGTTTAAGCTGGCCCATAAACGCGCTGACAAAGCTAAATGGAATACTAAAACGCCAACACAGCGGAAACATTTGATACAATTTTTAAAAGAGATTGTTACTCAATTGGAAAAAGAACCTATCCCGCTTGAATTTGAATACGAGGGGGTGCTTTATAAAGGCGAGGGCGTATCCATATCCGAAACTTGTAATGAGGATTTCTGCTATGAGGTTGAAGTAACATTGAATGATGAGAACCTGGGCATTATACGCTGCGCAAAAAGCGGCTGGAAAATGGATAGGGTAGACCAGGGCCTGGTGGATGCTATTGGGAATGAAATATACCTGTATTTTGAACAATAATTAATATTAGTAACAACAATAAATATACATTATGGCGAAATATTCAGAAAAGGCCGGCCACAAGGTGGAAAAGACCATGCACGAGATGAAAGAAGGTAAGCTAAAAAGCGGTAGCGGTAAAAAAGTAACTTCAAAAAAACAAGCCGTAGCTATCGGATTATCCGAAGCACGTAAAGAAGGGGCTAAAGTGCCGAAAAAGAAATCATAAACCAGTATTAATATTTACTTTAATGAGAAAGATAACAAAAGTATTGTTGCTAACCTGCTCGGTTTTTACCCTTGCAGGTTGCAACAATACACCAAAAGATAGTACAGCCAAGGCTGATAGCATTAACCACACTAACGATTCGTCTGAAGCTAAAACACCCGGTGTACCCGCTACTGAAATAAGCGGCGATGATGCAAAGTTTGCTGTAGCTGCCGCTAATGGCGGTATGGCCGAAGTAGAGTTGGGTAAACTGGCGCGAAACCAGGGCACTACCATGCAGGTGAGAGATTTTGGTGCGATGATGATAAAGGACCATTCCACTATAAATGATGAAATGAAAGGTTTAGCCGATAGCAAACATATTGTTTTACCCGATTCATTAAATAATGAAGAAAAAAAGCTAAAGGCCGACCTGATGGCCAAAAAAGGAAAGGAGTTTGACCAGGCCTATGTGGATGCAATGATAGAAGACCATGAACAAGACATTAAGGATTTTGAACAAGCCGCCAAAATTGTAAAATATCCTGAAATGCAGCTTTTTATAAAAAGGAATTTGCCGGTGTTGAAAATGCACCTGGCTGCCATAAAAAAGGTAAAAGCAGGGATGAAATAGATTGTAACTTCTAACCGGTTGGTTACATCTAACTGGTGTGCAAATAAATTGGAAAGCCTTTATGTGGGATATTTTGATGATCGCATTTGTGGTCATCTTTCCGCATTTTGGTGTTTTGCCTATGTTTGCCTATCCCATTTTTGTTTTGCTAATAGTTTGGGGCTATCTTAAAATAAACAACCAGAATTTCAGTACCATTGGGTTTCGTTTTAGTGATATCTCTGTAAGGTCGTTTTTATATGGTACTTTAACGGGGTTATTATATGCGGCCTTGGCTTACTGGCTGTTGGACCCACTTATAGCTAAATTGGGCTTTAAGCCTGCTAATCTCAGCGATTTTGATTCGCTCCATCATCATTTCTTTAATTATCTGTTGCTGATGATGTTGGCCTGGGTATTGGTGATCCCATACGAAGAGATTATTTTCAGAGGGTTTATTTTTACGCGTGTGAAGGTTTGGTTTGGCAATTCAAAGCACGCATTTATCATTAGCGCGCTAATTACCAGTGTGCTTTTTGCACTATATCATTGCCAGGAAGGCACGGGCGCGGTATTACAGATTTTTATCTTCGCTTTATTTCAGGTTTGGCTTTATAAAAAATTTAAAGGTAACTTGTGGTATCTCATATTTTTTCATGCCTGGTACGATAGTTTTATGCTGACAGCCATTTATCTTGGCTACATGTAATTATACCTGATAATGTTCTAAATGTTTGGCTATTTGGTGTAATAGGCTTAATTCTACTTTGCCGGGATTTTTGCATAGCCGTACTACTTCGTTGCGGTCTGGTTCAAAGCCGGCTATCAGTTCTCCATTCTGGAATACTTCAAATTTGCACTGTTCATCTTCATGGTGCGGATATTCAGCCAACTCAAATTTATAAACCTGTTTGTTGGCGGTAATACTAAAAGTCGATCTTTCCATAATTTATTAAATTTATATAAAATACAAACCAACTTGCAATACTTATTGTTGTGAAATTAAATCAACTATTAATTAACAAACATTTATTTATTAACAACAATAAACACCATGGATAATAAAACAAAAACCGGTAGCCCGGACAGGGATAGGATAAACGTGAACGAAGATTACGAATTACAGGACTGGTCTAAAAAGTTTGGCGTTACCCGCGATGAATTAAAAAAAGCAGTGAAGGAAGTGGGTACCTCTGCCGAGGCGGTTGCAAAATACCTGAAAGGAAAATAGTATATGGGCCTGAAAGAATATGTCAAAAAGCGGGACTTTGAAAAGACCACCGAGCCTAAGGCTGGTCGCAGCAAGGACAAAGATCATTTAATGTTTGTGATACAAAAGCACGATGCTTCGCGCCTGCATTATGATTTCAGGCTGGAAATGGATGGCGTATTAAAAAGTTGGGCCGTACCTAAAGGCCCATCAACCGACCCTAAAACCAAGCGATTGGCTATGATGGTGGAAGACCACCCGTTTGATTACCGAAATTTTGAGGGTATCATTCCCAAAGGCGAATACGGTGGGGGTACAGTGATTGTTTGGGACGAGGGTACCTATGAGCCGATTGAGGAAATAAAAGGTAAGAAAGCCCAGGAAAAGCATCTGTTAAAGCAACTCCACGAAGGATCGTTAAAGATAAAGCTGCATGGTGAAAAACTGGAGGGCGAATACGCGTTGGTGAAAACCCATGGTATGGGCGAAACTGGCTGGCTGCTGATCAAACACAAAGACGAATTCGCGTCGGAAAAGGACATTACCAAAAAGGACAAATCGATACTGTCCGGCAAAACCATCGAAACTATGGAAAAAACCAGCGAGAAAGTTTGGCAGCACGGGCACGAAGAGGACGTAGAAAAGGGCGCTAAAACATCGAAAAAAAAAAGCCTGGAAAAACAAGCTGAGGAAGTGGTGGGTGAAAACGTGGCTGCGGGCGTTGTGGATACGGATATAATTGATGTTGATGCTATACTGAGATCGGCGCCCAAATCAGCCTTCCCAAAAAATATCAAACCCATGAAAGCCACCCTGGTGGATGAACCTTTTGACGACCCTAACTGGTTGTATGAAGTAAAATGGGATGGGTACCGCGCTATAGCGCATATTAACAACACTGGTGCCGAACTGATCTCGCGTAATAATATCCCTTTCGATAAATATTATCCTATTAATAAGCTACTTAACGATTGGAAAATAAACGCTGTTATTGATGGCGAAATATTAGTGCTGAATGATAAAGGCGTGTCCGATTTTGGCGCGCTGCAAAATTGGCGCAGCGAAGCAGATGGTAACTTAATTTATTATGTTTTTGATATTTTATGGTATGAAGGTAAAAACCTGATGAGCTTGCCGCTTAATCAACGGCTGGCCATTTTAAAAAAGGTGCTGCCTGTCGGTGATGACCGCATAAGACAAAGCAAGACATTTGCCGCCAGCGGTATCGAGTTTTTTAATGCTGCCGAAAAAATAGGTCTTGAAGGCATCATAGCTAAAAAAGCAGATAGCGTTTACACATCCGACCTACGGTCTAAAGAGTGGCTGAAGATAAAGGTGAAACGTCGCCAGGAGGTTGTAATAGCCGGCTTCACAAAAAACGAAGGGACTGCCAAAGCCTTCAGCGCTTTGATTTTAGGAGTGTACGATGGCAAAACGTTGAAATATGTGGGCAAAGTGGGCACAGGCTTTTCAGATAAATTGCAGAAGGAAATGATGGCCGAGTTTAAGCCATTAATTACCGATAAAAGCCCGTTTGACGTAGAGCCTGATGTAGATAAGCCATCACGTTTTCGTCCGCAGCGTTTGGGGGCAAAGCCAACCTGGTTAAAACCTGAACTGGTAGGCGAAGTTAATTTTGCCGAGGTAACCAGCGAGGGCATTTTCCGTCAGGCATCATTTAAAGGTTTGCGTATGGATAAAAAAGCGAAGGAGGTGATATTGGAAACACCAAAAGATACCGAGGAAACTGTGGAAGAGGTGGAGAAGCCGAAGGGCAAACATGCTAAAGCTATTGAACCGCCAAAAGATACCGACCGTAAAACATTGCTAAACCCTAAAGATGAAACACAGGTGCGCAAAATTTGCGGCCACGACCTTAAGTTTACTCATTTAAGCAAGGTTTACTGGCCCGAGGACGGTGTGACCAAACGCGATATGTTTAATTATTACTATCGCATAGCGGAATATATTTTGCCTTACCTGAAGGACAGGCCAATGTCGCTCAACCGTTTTCCCAATGGCATACACGGACCAAGTTTTTACCAGAAAGATGTAAAAGGCAAAGCGCCGGACTGGGTAACTAAAACTTTTCCATACACTACCAGCGAAGGTGAACATAAAGAGTATCTGGTAGGGTCAGATGAATCATACTTATTATGGATGGCATCCTTAGGTTGTATTGAGATGAACCCATGGTTTAGCCGTATACAATCACCGGATAACCCTGATTATTGCGTAATTGATCTTGATCCTGATAAAAACACCTTCGACCAGGTAATTGAAGCTGCACAGGAAGTGCGGAAAGTACTTGATGCGATAGAAGTACCATCGTTCCCAAAAACATCCGGTTCAACCGGGATGCATATTTACATCCCCTTAGGGGCAAAATATGATTATGACCAATCGCAGATGTTTGCCCGGATCATCGTTAATCTTGTGCATAAACAAATACCCGATTATACCAGTCTTGAACGCATGGTAGCCAACCGTAAGGGTAAAATGTACTTAGACTTTCTGCAAAACCGCCCGGGAGCTACCATTGCAGGGCCATATTCGTTAAGGCCCAAGCCAGGCGCTACTGTATCTATGCCACTTACATGGGATGAAGTAAAACCCCGATTGACCATGAAACACTTTACCATCTTTAATTCAGTTGACCGGCTAAAAGAAACCGGCGACTTATTTAAGGGTGTACTGGGTAAAGGGATTGACCTGGAAAAAACCATTAAAAAGGCTCAGCAAATTTTTGGATGATCACGAATGCAACTATCTTAAGTACACTAAGCACAATTAATTTGTATTAATAACAAGAAATATTGGGCAGTTGTTTATACAAAATCAGTCATACATGTTATTACTAAGAGATTTTTAGCATCACAGATATATAATTATATTTATCGTTTTGGTATTAAAACGATAAATATGACCGACAAGCATAAACGGGTATTTGGCCTTGATGTTTTCCGTGCAACTGCAATTATACTTGTATTAATGTCACATACCATTTCATTAATAGGCACTAAAGTTATAATGGATATCTTTTATGTAGTTGGTGTAATTGGAGTTGAACTATTTTTTGTGCTAAGTGGCTTTTTAATTGGCATAATTTTAATCAAATTATACCATACAGCACCAGTAATAAGCTTTGAAAGCATAAAAGTATTTTGGATTAGGAGATGGTTTAGAACTCTACCGAATTATTACCTAATGTTGATAGTATATATATTCATGTTCTCATACCTCAATCATAAAAATATACTAACAAAATTTGATACTCTCTTGTATTTCGGATTCTTACAAAACTTTTTTTCAGAGATAAAGGAAAGTTTTTTTGGTGTCTCATGGAGTTTAAGTATTGAAGAATGGTTTTATATTTTTTTTCCTGCGTTATTGTTCGGCAGCCAGCGTTTTTTTAAAAATAAACAAAAAGCAATATTTACCCTAATTATAATATTTATTGCATTCCCCTTTTTAACGCGCACATATTTCGAGTTTTTTGGCAGAAACATTGGGTGGGATACGGGGTATCGGAAAATAGTACCACTTCGTTTAGATGGCATCGCAATGGGGGTACTAGCTGCTTATTTTAAGTATTACTATGATCAACAATTTAATAAATATAAAAACTTATTCTTTTCAATAGGATTGGTATTCCTGCTATTGTTAATCGTGTTTTTTTATTATGCCACGTGCGTTCATTCAACCGTATCAATGAACATTATAAAAGCTACTGTTTTTTTCACACTATTTAGTTTATCAATAGCATTACTCATACCGTTTATTTATAAACTAAATGACAGTAATTTGAATAAAATATTTTTATTGATTATACGCAATATTAGCATAATATCTTATTCAATGTATTTATTGCATCCCATAATAATTATATTTGTATTACACTTTTTTATTATATATAATGTTATATGCAAAATTTTATTAATGTGGATTCTTACATTGATTTCAGGTTATATTCAATATTGTTTTTTTGAACAAAAAATAACTAGGCTAAGAGAATTTTATAGTAAAAGTTCCACTAATATTATTATTAATTAAAACTATCATTGTGTTATAATATATAATCTAACTATTGAATAATGAACCATTGCTGTCTGAAAAGACTATTAAGCGCAATGTGTTTTTAAATAATTGATGCGACAAGTTAGATAGAAATTCTTTAGATGGGTTAACCCATTTCAGTACATTTGTCCTTGTGGATAATGTCGATTGTTTGCCTAAACATAATTATTACTTTATCTTCCCTGCTACGATTTATTACCGGCATGAAAAAACTGTTTAGCATCATTTTAACCTTAATATCCATCAGCGCTTTAGCCCAGCATAACCCTATTATCCCTGGCTGGTATGCCGATCCGGAAGGTATTAAATACGGCGATACCTATTGGGTTTTCCCTACTTATTCGGCTAAGTATAACGAGCAGGTTTTTCTCGACGCGTTCTCATCGAAAGATTTACAAACCTGGGAAAAGCATCCGCGTGTGCTGGATACATCAAATGTGAAATGGGCGAAACGCGCCGTTTGGGCACCGGCTGTGCTTAAAAAGGGCGGTAAATATTATCTGTTCTTTGGCGCTAACGATGTGCACCAGGGCGAGGTTGGCGGTATTGGCGTAGCAGTAGCCAACAAACCTGATGGCCCTTATAAAGATTTATTGGGTAAACCTTTGATAAACGAGATTGTGAATGGGGCGCAACCTATTGATCAATTTGTGTTTAAGGATAAAGACGGTAGTTATTATATGTATTATGGCGGCTGGGGGCATTGTAACGTGGTAAGGTTAAAGGATGATTTCAGCGGGTTGAAACCTTTTGCAGATGGTACAATGTACAAGGAAATTACCCCGAACGGCTATGTGGAAGGCCCGTATATGTTCAGGAAAAACGACCATTACTATTTTATGTGGAGCGAAGGCGGTTGGACCGGGCCTGACTATAAAGTAGCCTACGCAGTGTCCGATTCGCCATTGGGCCCGTTTCAACGCGTGGCGACAGTGCTTGAGCAAGATCCCGCCGTGGCCACCGGCGCGGGCCACCATTCGGTGATCCATTCAGAAAGTGATGATAAATATTATATCGTGTACCACCGCCGCCCGTTAGGTGAAGCGGCGGCCAACCATAGGGTGGTTTGTATTGATGAAATGCAGTTTGATAAGGAAGGCCATATTTTGCCCGTTAAGATGACGAAGTAAAAACCTTACCTTTGCCGCATGGCGTGGTCAAATAAAATTAAGCTTAATAAACAATTGCAACGCTCGGTTGCCGAAGCAGGGTATGCTGCCCCAACTGAAATTCAGCAGCGAATAATGCCGAGGATAATCGGCGGGCAGGATGTAGTAGCAGTTGGCCCCGAAGGCGCCGGTAAAACCACAACTTATGTATTAACGGTATTAAACCGCTTTAGTTACGCGCCTGACGGCGTGCCGCAGGTGTTGATCCTGGTACCAGATCAGGAGGCTGTAGAAGCTGTTATAGAAAAATTTGATCTGCTGAACAAAAATAAATCTATTAGTATAGTTGGCCTGTATGCTACTCCCGGTATGCAGGATCAGCTGGATGCTTTGGCCGATGGCGCTGATATCGTAGTAGCTACTCCGGATAGGGCACGGGCAATTTATTTGAAACTTGGCCTTAATTTGAATAAGATAGAAGTATTGATAGTTGACGATGCCGACCGGATAGTAAAACAAGGCCTGCAATTGCCTGTGGCTGAATTAGCTAACAGCATTACCAAAGCGCAACACCTGGTGTTTACCGAAGTATTGCACGATAAGCTGAGCAAAATGATAGATCCTTTTATGAGGCTGCCTTCGGTTGTTGAGGTAGAGGAAATAGGAGAGGCACAGCTTAATATTCATCCACAGATGCTATACCATGTGCCTAACTTTGGCACCAAATTAAACCTGCTTAATTTATTTATGCAGGATGATGAGCTGTTCACCAAAACAGTAGTTTTTGCCAATACCAAACAAACAGCCGAGCATATTTACAAAAACTTGCAAACTGCTAAAAACAACCCGGTTGGCCTATATAATCCATGGACGGCAGGCTACCAGGGTTTTGTTTCAGTTGATGATTTTAAGAACGCTGGACAAATCCGCATATTAATAGTAGCCAATGAAAATGAGGAAGAGATCGATCTTTCGGGTATCCCTTTCCTGTTACATTTCGATTTGCCGGCTGATAAAGATACCTTCCTTAACCGTATGGTGGTTAGGACTGCAGAGACCGGCGAGGAAACCTTATCCATTACCTTTGCTACCGATCTTGAACTTGGTCTGGTGAAAAAAATAGAACAGGCAAGCGGACAGAAATTCCCAATTGGTGAATTGCCCGATTACCTTGTAATTGTGAAAGAAAAAAAGAAAACTGAAGAGAAACCTGTTTTACCCAAAGGCGATGAGCCAGGGGCAGCCTTTCACGAAAAGAAAGCCAGTAATGCTAAAAACTATAATTACAGCTCGGGGCAAAAGGCTAAAATGAACATGAAAAAAAAGCACGGCTAATAATAGTCAAACAGTAATTTGCGTTGGCTTATATGCCGATGATTAAATATTTTCATTATGTTTACTATCATAAATAAACTAAATGAAAAAAATACTGCTTGTTGTAATGTGCCTGGCTTGTTATAGTAGTTTTGCGCAAACCTTAAAAGAATTTAAAGCTTCAAACGGTAAAACATATCATCCGGGCGATACTATAACTATTGGGATGGGTTCGATGCCTGATGGTAACTTCAAATATATTCAGATCAACCCACCCTTGTTTGCACCACCAAACCGCAATGGCATGAATGCCCGCAAGGATATCTCCATGAGTACAGCTACTATTAAAAAGATCAGTACCGAAAGACAAATGGGTGGGACAGATAAAGTGATATTCACCATAAAGAATGGCGGCATAGTTACTTATAATGTTTGGATATTTGAAGCGTTAAGTGCCTGCGAAATTACGCCATGCCCTGGCGCAAATGCTTCAAGTGCTAACCACGGCAGTGTAGCCGATGAACTCATCAAACTAAAAAAGCTGCTTGATGAAGGCGCCCTCACCAAGGACGAATATAACGCGCAAAAGAAGAAGTTGCTGGATCAGTAAACAAACGTGCCGTCATCCCGAATTTATTTCGGGATCTCATTTGCATGGTTGCTACTTAGCAAGTGGGATGCTGAAACAAGTTCAACATGACGTTGGAGATATATTTAGTTTTATATCTTCTGCTTCGCCTTCAATTCCAAATACCGGTTAATAGTATTCACTGTAAGGTTTTGCGGAGCGGTTAAGATGGACTGGATACCGTGGCGGGCCAGCTCTTTAACAATCAGGCGTTTTTCGTAAATAAACTTTTCGGCGATGGTTTTTATATAGATGCCTTCTACATCGGTAGCACCTTGTTCGCTCAATTCTTTCAGGCTTGTATTTTCGAAAAACACCATCACCAGCAGGTGAAATTTAGCAATGCGTTTCAAGTAAGGTAGCTGCCGCTCTAATGCCGAAAGACTTTCGAAATTGGTAAAGAATACCACCAGACTGCGCTGTTTCAAGGTATTGCGTACGGTTGTGTAAACCAACTCCATATTGGTTTCCATGAAGCGGGTTTTCTCTTTATACAACACCTCCATTATCTTGTTCAACTGCGTGGGCCGGCGGTCAGCGGGGATAACGGCGCCTTTCTTGTCGGATATGGTGATCAAACCCGCTTTGTCTTCTTTTATCAATGCCACGCTGGATAGTACCAGGCTGGCATTAATAGCATAATCCAGCAGGCTTAAACCATCAAAAGGCATCTTCATCGCCCGCGATTTATCGATGATGCAGTACACATGCTGCGATTTTTCTTCGGTATAATTGTTCACCATCAGTGCACCCTGCCGTGCGGTAGCTTTCCAGTTCACGGTGCGATAATCATCACCGGCTACATAGTTTTTTATCTGCTCAAACTCCATGCTGTTACCCAGGCGACGGATCTTTTTAATGCCCATCTCATTCAATCGATTGGAGATGGCCATTAGTTCATAGCGGCGCAATTGCAAAAAGGAGGGATAAACAGGCAGTACTTCCAGCTGCTCAAAATTATAACGGCGGTTCACCAGTCCTAAAGCCGAAGCTGCATACACGCGGATATCTCCAAAGCTATACTCACCGCGCTTGGTGGGGCGGATAATGTAATTGATCAGCTTATGCTGACGTGGAGTTAAGCCGGTATGGAAGTTTACATCACGTTTTTGAAACTGGTGCGGTATCTCGTCAATAATATTCAAATTGACAGTAAATGGGTAGTAACTTTCAACATACAGGCCAATCTCGTTATCGTCGCCGTTACTCAGTCGTTCGGGGGCTACACGCTTAGCAAAAATACCGTTCTTTAAACGGTACAATACCCAGATATCAATTAAAATAAGCGCGATGAACACCCAAAATGCGATAACAGGAATAATGCCCAGCCATGGGAAAAAGAATGACAGTAAAAAAAGTAACACAACCCCACCCAATCCGGCAAATAAGCGGGAGGTAAGGAACAGGTTTTTATAAAAATTACTGTAAAGCCTTTTCAATTTTAACGTGGTATTTCTATTTTTTGGATAATTTGTGCTACTACATCATCAGGGGTTACGCCTTCCATTTCCTTGTCGGGTGTAAGCATAATGCGGTGGCGTAATACGGCCGGCGCTACCCAGATAATGTCCTCAGGGGTTACAAAGTCGCGGCCATTCATGGCGGCCAGTGCTTTGGCACTGTTGATGATGGCCAGCGATGCCCGCGGCGAACCACCCAGGTAAAGCGATTTATTGTTTCGTGTTTCGTGGATGATCTTCGCTACAAACTCTATCAGTTTAGGCTCTACATAAAAGCCGCGCACCTGCTTGCGGATGGCAATAATATCATCTGCCGATAGTACCGGTTTTATCTCCGCTAACTGGTCGACTGTTTTGTGCTGGTGCTGCTGACTGATGATAGCCACTTCTTCCTCCAATGATGGATATTTCACATCAACTTTGAACAGGAAACGGTCTAATTGCGCCTCGGGTAGGCGGTAAGTGCCTTCGTGTTCAACCGGGTTTTGAGTGGCAATAACAATGAATGGTTCATCCATTGGGTAGCGGTGGCCGTCTATAGTGATCTGGCGTTCTTCCATCACTTCAAACAAAGCCGATTGCGTTTTGGCGGGGGCGCGGTTTATCTCATCTATCAAAACAATATTGCCAAATACCGGACCGCGTTTGAACTCGAATTCAACAGTTTTGGGATTAAATACCGACGTACCCAATACATCCGAAGGCATCAGATCCGGAGTGAACTGGATACGCGAGAATTTAGCGTTGATGCTTTGCGCGATGAGTTTGGCGGTAAGCGTTTTTGCTACACCCGGCACACCCTCTATCAGCAAGTGGCCATCGGCTAAAATACCGGCAATCAGCAAATCAAGGGTATCCTGCTGGCCCACCACAATTTTGTGGATGGTTTCCTTCATCTGCTCAACCGCCTGGCTAAGCCGGGTAAGGTCGGTCCGTTGTTCAAAAAATTCGTTTTCCATATTTAACTGGATTGAAAATAAAATTGTTCTATGTTTTGGTTCAGGGTAATCAGGTCGCTGTTATCAACCTTATGCCCGTTTTGTATTAATGCTACCTGGTAAAATAGAGCCTGTATCAGGCTTACCTGCACACCGCTTTTGTTGGCAAGCGTTTCCATAAATTCCGCATCGTGCACGTTGGTTTTCAGGTTATATTTGGTGCGGATGTGTTCGAGAAAATAGGCCACTTTTTTCTGCGCTATGTTGCGGTTATCGTGCTGTTCATAATATACCTGGCCTACCACGGTCACAAAATCAACAGTGGTATTGGCCACCGGTTCAATAATGGGTATAATGCGCTGGCGACGTTTCATCTGGTAAAACACATAAACCATCAGCCCCCCAATAACCAGGTAAAAAGCCCAGCGCAAGGGGGCGTGACTTAAAAACACCCGCATGCTCGATTCTTCACCTTCAATTCCCTTGCTGTAATATTCATCCCAGGCTATTGTTTTACCCGTTTTAAGGTAGGATAAAGCCTTAGCCGAATAACTGATGCCCGGACTTTGCAGCAAGCTATAGTTGGTGAACATTTTAGGGTTAGCATTTAAATAAAGCGCCCCTTTACCCATGTTTATCCGTACAAAGGTGGAATGGTTATAGCCGTTTTTACCAAGTACAGTAGTTTTAAGCGTATCGAAATTATAAAAATAGTTATTGGTACTGCTGTGATCTACCAGGTAGGTAGAATCCTTTTGCGATGTGCTGGTGAAGTTTATGAACGATTGCCCGTTGGTATGTTCCTCCGAATTTGTTTCAATTTGTAGCTTTTTCTCCAGCAGGTTGCCAAACTCATTGGCAGCTATAAAAACATCGTTCCCTTTTTTAATGTATTGGGTTAGCTTACCGTAATCGTATTCGGTAAGTTTTAGTTCGTTGCAGATAATGATATAGTTAGCGTTTTTAAGACTGTCGTCGGCTATAACATTATAAACAGGTTCGCGGTACGTTTGTATGGCGCTGCCAGGAAAAACATCGTGCAAACGGTTATATAAAATGTAAGTACCAAAGGGGATCTTCTCAGTATTATTAAAAGTTTCACTCCAGTCGGTCGCTTTTGGGCGATTGTATTCAGCCACCACATACAGTAGTAGCAGTACCGATGCCAGGAAGATGTATAATTTCAGGCTCCTCATGGCAGTAGTTTTTTAAAATCGATAAACAGTGTACGGATGTTTTGGAACGAATGCCCATCTACCGGGAAATTGCCATACCAAACATATTCAAACTGCCGGGTAAGCACCGTGAACGACTGCCGCTGATCGGCATTGTTCAATTCATCCAAATATGCTTTGTTGGTTTTATCAATTTGCCAATTGATAAGGTGCGCATCGTTCAGTTGTTTTAAACTGGCAAGATATAGCAGGCGTACAGCCAGTTTATAGTTGCGCTGAGCCAGGGCCGCCTCAATTTCTTCATCAAAATTTATCTCGTGAATGTTCTCTAACGATTCGTTGTAGGACAGGGCGGCCTGTTTAGGCTCGCGGCTGAAGATATTCGACAGATCGGCACCTATCAGCTTTATCAGCAGGAAAATAACACCGGCTACTGTAGCAGCAATCAGTACATATTTTAAAACAGAACCACCGCCGGCACCTTCTCCCTTACTGAATAATTTGGCGATCAATTCCCAAAACCAGTTCCAAAACCTTTCCCATAGCGATGGCTGAACTTTGGCGTTTTTGTAATAGTTAAAAGCAGGATCGTCGGTGTACTTATCTACCGCATGCTTATCAAAATGTCTGTAGTTTATATTTGAACTATCAACCAGTAATGTTTTGGGCACAACCTTTACCGCTACCTTTTTAGGCGCTGGAGTAGGCGCGGCAGCGGTGCTAAAAAAAAACAGCACAAATAACAGGAAGATGAGGCGTTTACACATTGTTTAGTACTCTTCTTCGGTGGTGGGTTTGTCGGCTTCGAGTTCGTGTTGCCCCAATTTTTCTATTCTTTCCAACAGGCTAACATCTTCTTTTTGTTCGGTCAGGCTAAAATATACCAGGGTAATAGCAATGCTGGGTAAAACGTATAAAAACTGCCCAAGGTGAATGGCAATATTATAAGCTATCATATAGAAACTATAGCCATGTGCCCCAGTAATAAAAACAATGAAAGCAGCTATAATTTCAGCCGGGATAATGATAAGCAGGACGGTGATCCCTATCAGTAAAAAAGTTAAAATAATAGCACCGAAAGTATACCACCATTTACTCTTTATTAACTGAAACGCGCGGTTGAATGAATAGCTAAGCGTGCCATTTTCAATTACCATAATGGCAAACATTAAAGATACAACGGTTGCTAAATATATACCCGGTACTAAACAAAAAACCAGACCGGCTAAAATGAGCAGTAATAACAAGATGTAACTGCCAAATACCCTTAAAAAATAAAACTTTACATAGCCCCACACTTCATCAACACTTGGGGCAACGTTTCCCTTATCGCGATAGAGCGCCATGAACGATAGGGTGGTTAACATGACCAGCGTATTGGCAACAAACTCGATGAGTAATGAGGCAAAGTAAGTCCCGGTATAGGTAGAATCAAGCCGGCTTTCACCATCGGCCAGCAGCCTGAAGGTATTTATTTGGTTTATGGTTGATACAGCCAGTGCCGATAACCAAAACACACCACATATTATCAGGTACGCTTTTAATAAAGGTTTCCAGTTCTGTTTAAAAAATTGGATGCTGGCATCAATTACCTCGCCCATTGTCCTAATCCTGTTCAGTATTACTTTTTGAGGCATTATTGGTTTATTTTTTTACGTGATAAATAGTTTGGGTAAATAATTACGTACCCTACAATAAAAACGAATGACCCTGATAAAATAAGGATACTTAACCAAGCGGGCATTTCGGTATGGCGGGTAACAAAGCTTTCAAAAATGGCGGCGACTACTATAACGGGCAATATGCCAACGGCTATCTTCATACCATCCATAGCGCCTTTTTTAAAGGAAGCCATGCGCGTGTAGGTTTTCGGGAATATGATGCTGTTGCCAAATACCAACCCCGCGCCCCCGGCTATGATAATGGATGATATTTCAAGCGTGCCGTGTATCCATATCACCAATATAGATTTTAACCCCAGGCCCTGGCTGAAAAAGAAGTATTCAAAAGCGCCCAGTATTAACCCGTTTTTAAAAAGCGCGTATATGGTACCAATAGAAAAAAGTATGCCGAACAGGTAAGTCCGTACCGTAGCATACAGGTTATTGCTGACGATCTGGAAAAACATCAGCCACGAGTTTTCGTGCTTGTAAACCCCAAACGGATCGCCTTTGGCAATGTTGGCTTTGGTCATGTTCACATACTTGTCGCCCATAATGAAGTTAACAAACAGGTGATCGTATTTGGCTGATAACGCGCCCACCAGGAAAAATACTGCGAAGAAGATGAATGAGTATAACAACTGGCGCTGGTATTTTTTAAAAAGCATAGGTAGCTCAAACTGCCAATAGTACACAAAACGGTTAGTCTTTTCCTTTTTATTACGATAAATAGACTGATGAAAACCTGCGGCTAGTGTATTCAAATAAGCCGTAGTTTTTGATTCGGGGTAAAAAGTTTTAGCATAGGCCAGGTCATCGGTAACGGATATAAAACGTTCGGCAAGCTCATCCGGGTCTCGGGTGGGCTCGGTTTCATACTGTTTCCACCTTGCTGAATTTTGCTTTACAAATAATGCTTCACGCATTGTATTTAAGGAATAGATTTTTTTTGTTAAAATAGTAAAATAAATTTACCCGCAACATAAATTATATGCCTGCTAAATATATATTTGTTATACATGGAAACCATAAAAATAACCACATCGCAAAACGTTGAAATTGATTATGCTGTAGCCGGCCTTGGCGACAGGGTTGTAGCACGGATAATTGATATGAGCATATTTGGCGGGATATCATATTTGGGTACCATTATTTTTGTAGGGGTATCGGCAAATTCGGGAAGGGCGGATTGGACAAAAAGCACAGGTTTTATAGTAACCATAGTTATATGGCTGGCGTTTTTTGTGTTTTATGATTTGATTGCCGAGATATTTTTTAACGGACAAAGTATTGGCAAGCGCCTAATGAAAATTAAAGTGGTGAGCCTTAACGGAGCCCGCCCCAGTGTTGGACAATACCTGTTACGCTGGCTGTTTCGCGCTGTCGATTTTGGGATTACCCTTGGCTCATTGGCAGTGGTTAGCATTGCGCTTACCGATGATAAACAACGCACCGGCGATATAATTGCGGGTACCACACTGGTAAAAACCGAACCATTGAACAAATTTAAAGACTTGTTCTTCCAGGAACCGGGCGCCGAACATATAACCACCTACCCGCAAGTTGCGCTGTTAACCGATAAGGATATTAATTTGATCCACGAAGTAATAAGCTATTTTAAAGCAACAGGCAACAGTTTGCTGATATATAAACTGGCCATGCGTATTAAAGCTTTCTTAGGGGTGAGTTATCCGCCAGAGATAAACGAGTACCAGTTCCTGGAAATGATTGTACAGGATTATACCACGCTTACTGCGGGATATGAGGTGTAATTTATCCACTTAGCACGCGTCATTCTGAGCGATAGCGAAGAATCCCCGGTACGCTAAACAACCCTGCTTTTTTATGATCTTTCGCTATCGCTCAGGATGAAGTGGGGTTGTTAAACAATCTTGCTCATCTTCACCACATATGATACGATAATAACAGCCGCCGTACCGATGTATAAGGTTTTCTTTAGGTAATCTTTCCGGTCTATTGACCAGCGGGCATCAATGATGGTGTAAAGGGTAACCAATAGTAGGGGTATGGTAGCGGGATACAATTGAAAACTTTTGCTGATATCCCCCTGTAAAAGCGCCAAAAACGAGCGCTGGAAACCACAGCCCGGGCAATCTATTCCTGTTAACTTTTTAAATGGACAGGGTATTAAAAAAGTTTGCAGCCATTTAATTAAACTTAAATGGCTGCAAAACAAGGTATTTATAAGCATATTTTATTACGAATTAATATCGTAAGGTCTTTCATAGTCGCCGGCACCGTAGTTAGGTGGCGTACCGCCGGGGCCTAAATAGGTATAATTACCAAAACCAAGGATACACATAAAAATAGGGTTTAACAAAACCAGGCCAACTGTAAAGCCCTCACTTTGGCCAAAGCTTTTACTTAAACGGTTGTATATCCAAATAACGAAAACAATGTTTACACAAGGGATAAGCATCAATAAAAACCACCAGATGGGTTTGCCTACAATTTCAAGCAGTACAATTAAATTATAGATGGGGATAATGCATGCCCAACCGGGCTTGCCTGCCTTTGTATATACTTTCCATGTGCCGGCAATTGCAATTATTATGGCTATCAGCCAAAATGCGATAACGGGCCCGGTGAAAAAATAAAAAGGAGAAGGTGTAGATTGATAATTGTCCATTTAATAAAGTTTTAAGGTTAATTGTTTATAGTTACTGCAAATTATACATAAATATCAAATAAACAAATTGAAATTGGCGCCAGAAAAAGATAACGGGAGAAGTGGCAACGCCGTATTTAATATTAGCAAGCCAATGGCTGGTGGTTTACTGTACGCACAACCGTAACTACCAGGTCTTGCACTTCAAATGGTTTGCGGATATGGTCATTAGCCTGGCATTCCTTGGCAATCAGTTCAATATTATTAGCCGTAGATAGAATTATTACGGGGATGTGGTTCAGGCTTTCTATCTGTTTTATTTTTTTGCACAAACGATGTCCCGGGAGGGCGTTAATAAATTCATCCAGCAATATTACGTCAGGTGCAAAAGGAATGATCTCTGATAGGTCGTTAGGTTCGGGGATACTGAGTGTTTCAAATCCTTCTTCTTCTAAAATTAGCGCCACAATATGCCGGATATCCTGGTCGTTCTCAATAATCAATACTTTCTTTTTCAAACGGATTTTTAATCAAATATAAAATATTTTAATAGAACTACATTATATTTTTCTTGATAGTTATTGACACCCGAATAGATATTATCCTGTTTTCCTACTTAGCTTCGGTAATGAAATAAAGAAGGTGGAGCCTTTTCCAGGCTCGCTATCTGCCCATATCCGGCCGCCATGTTGTATAATGATCTCTTTTGACAGAAATAGGCCAATCCCTAAGCCAGAGATTGTAGAATTTTCATCATTTACCCGGTAAAAGCGGGTAAAGATATCTTGTTGTTTATCCTGCGGTATACCCATGCCATAATCTTTTATACATATCAGCACTTCGTCTGCATCGCTGGTTAAGCCCACATGGATCTTATTTGTCCCCGGCGAATAACGGATGGCATTGGTTAGCAGGTTGATAATGACCTGTTCAATACGATGGGCATCACCAGTTACAATCAGTTTACCGGCAGGCATTGTTAAATCAATTGTATGGCTTTTATTACCGTGGCTTATCAATTCTATAGCATCGGTCAATACCTGGTTAATATCAAAATCTTCTTTAGTTATTTGTAGTTTACCTGCCTCTATCTTTGAAACATCCAGCAGATCTGAAACCAGGGCGTTGAGTTTTTTAACCTGTTGCCGTGTCTTTTGCAAAAAAAGCATGGCGCTTTCGTCCGTTATCATGCCGCTAATAATCTGCAGGTAACCATTAATACTTGTCAGCGGGGTTTTTAATTCATGACTGGCCAGCCCAATAAATTCGTCTTTTTTTTCGTTTAGCGATTTCACCTCGGCAAAAAGGCGTGCATTTTCCTCATGTGCTGCTTGTTGTTCGGAAATGTCGCGCGCTATCTTTGAGGCCCCGATGATGTTGCCATTATTATCTATCATAGGGGATACCGTTAGCGAGATTGGCACCAGCTTCCCGTTTTTACACTGCCTGATGGTATGAAAATGATCGACTTTATCACCTTTCTTCACCTTACCAATAATATAAAGCTCTTCGTCCAGGCGATCGGCAGGGATGATCATAGTAATATGCTGGCCCAATGCTTCATTGGCAGTGTAACCAAACATTTTTTCGGCAGACCGGTTCCAACTTGTAATAACACCGTCCAGGGTTTTACTAAGAATAGCGTCATCAGAGGTATCAACTATAGCGGCCAGCATAGCCTGCCTTTGTTCGGCAATTGCCTGCGCATCTTCATTAATAGATAACGATAAGGGAGATGGTGATAAGTGGGTTGCGGGTTGATCCATAAGACTAAGTAACAACTAATATTAAAAATTGTTGTCGGTCTAGCATTCAGTATATTACTGACCACCCTGTAGTCAGTATTAACAGCACCAAATAATACCCGCCTTTTTGTTTTTTAAACCCCTATGCCGTAAATTGCCGCATGGATTATGAAGCAATAGAATTGATAAACAACCAGGCGCTTCACAAATTTGAGTTGGTTGTAGATGGCACGCGGGCTTTTATTGATTATAAGCAAAAAGATGACAAGGTTTTTTTGATCCATACTGAGGTGCCACAGGTGCTGCAGGGCAAGGGTGTAGCCGCGGCTCTTGTCGAAAAAACTTTTCGTTATATGGAAGCGCACCATTTAAGGCTTGTGCCTTTATGCACTTATGTAAAACACTTTTTAACCATCCATCCCGAATGGAACCGCTTGTTAGTTACTAACAACGAGGTTTAAAACCGGTTTATTCCGATTCAAAATGCTGGCGCAGCTTTTCTTCTTCCAAATCCAATAGTTCCATTTGTCGCCTCACCAAGTCATCACTGATGCTTTCTTTTTTGTTTAGGGTTTGCAGCAATGCGCGCTGCTCCTTTAATAACCGGGCCGTAATCTGGCGGTAATCTTTATAAAATTCTTCTGCCCGGGTTTCATTGTCATCCTTATCCCAATCCCTTAGTAGTTCCATATCGGCGCTATAGCGCTGTCTAAGCGCCTTAACCATGCCATTATTTTGAGCCTGGCCAGGGTAATCAGTATCCAGGATAGCCAACGAAAGATGAGAGAGTTTTTTACGCACCAGTTGCCGCTGTTGTTCCAGCGGTATGGTTAGGTCGGGGTCGGGCATGTTCACCCATTTAATCAGCAAGGGTAGTGTAAACCCTTGTAATACCAGGGTAACCAATATGACCGTGAAAGTGATGAACAGGATCATATCACGATTGGGGAATGCCTGGCCCGAATTGAGCATTATAGGTATACTTAGTGCTGCCGCCAACGAAACTACGCCCCGCATACCTGTCCACCCAAACAGTGTTGGTGCTTTCCACCCGGGGCTTGGATCAGCAACGGTAATTATCCTGCTCATTACCATAGTAATAATAGTAGCGGCGTAAGTGCTGGCAAAACGGGTGATTATTAACACACCGGTAATGATAAGACTATAGGTAACCGCTGGTGCCAGGCCGTTTGGCCCAAGGTTTTTAATAACAACCGGAAATTCAAGCCCGATAAGGATAAATACAAAGCCATTCAACACAAAAGCAACCGCTTCCCAAACATTAACCCCTTGCAGGCGGCTTCTGTACGATAAGAACTGGTGCCGGCGCGCCGAGAGGAAAAGGCCGCCGCTAACCACAGCTAATACACCAGAAAAGTGGAATTCCTCGGCCAGCATATACATGGCATAAGGGGTAATAAAAGTTAGCACCACATCCATATTGGTTGAAGTAGGTAGCCAGCGGTGAATAGCATAAAACAATAGCGCCACGGCTATCCCAATAACTACCCCCATTACAATTACCAGTACAAAATCAATAGCAGCCTGGTGAAATACAAAAGTGCCGGTTAGTACCGCAGCCAGCGCAAAGCGGAAAACCACTAAACTGGCAGCATCATTCAACAGGCTTTCGCCCTCTACAATAGTAATAAAGCGCTTGGGTACTTTAATGGTTTTTAAAATGGCACTGGCAGAAACCGCATCGGGCGGCGAAACAATGCCGCCTAACAGGAAGCCGGTAGCCAGTGTAAAGCCCGGGATCAGTGCTGCGGAAACAAAGGCCACTACACACGAGGTTAGGATCACAACCGGAAAAGCAAAACTACTGATCACCCGGCGCCATTTCCAAAAATCTTTCCAGGATGTGTTCCAGGCGGCTTCATACAGTAAGGGTGGCAGAAAGATCACAAAGATCAGTTCGGGCTGTATCTCGATGCCCCGCAAAAAGGGTACAAAGCCCAGTGGTAACCCTACCAGTACCAGTAAGATAGGATAGGCTACTCTGATCTTTTGCGCCAGCATAACTACAAAAAGGATAACTACCAGAAGGCAGGTATATTGGATGACAAGGTGATGCATGCCCTAAAATAGAAAAGAAAAAGGACAATCAAAATGAGCGCGATGTAATTAGGGTTATTATACATACCGGGTGCTGATTTGAAGAAACTATTTCGCAGGTTTATTGTTATCAGTATCTTGTTGCATTAAGTTAAGAACCATATGATATCGAAAAGGATACACGTTATCGATTTTTAAGTTTTTAATAGGTTTGACTATTCATTCATTTATATTTACCGTTAAGAAAATATTTAAATCGTTATGCAATTAATAAACGAGGACGATCTGTACCACGTTGTTTTTAACGCCCCTGTAGGTATTTGTATCCTAAACGCGGCAACCCGGATTGTCGAAATGGTCAATCCTCATTTTCTAAAGCTAACAGCTAAACCTGTTGAAGAACTGGCAGGGAAACCCTATCTTGAAAGTTTTGCAAAACCTGGAACGGAGGACGAAGAAGCGCTAAACAAAGCAGTTCAGGAAGGCCTGCCGTATACCGCCCGCAGAACTACGCTACTACGCGTGGATGATAACCGTGGAGAAACTGTATTAGCCAGTTTCCTGTATTCACCCGTGAGAAACAAGGAAGGTAAGGTTACCCGGATAGCAGTGTGGCTGCTGGAAAATACCACCGAAGCCATGAATGCAGAACTGGCAGCCGCCAACGAAGAATTAGCAGCTGCTAATGAAGAATTTGCGGCCGTTAATGAAGAATTGGCAGCGGCTAACGAGGAATTGGTTTCTACCAATGATGAACTGGCTGAAACCCAGGCCAGTTTACAACGCAGCGAAAGGCTGTTCCGCTCTATTGCGCTGAATATCCCTGGCTCGCTGATCCTGGTAATAGATCAAAGCCATCGATATGTAATTGTAGAGGGTGACCTGATGGAAAAAATGGGTTTCGACAGGCGGGACTATGAAGGTAAGCATCCGGCTGAGGTTGCACCCGAACGATATGAAGCCTCGCGGCACTTATATGACCGAATGATGGCCGGCGAAAAGTTTTCGGTAGAACGCCGGAGCGAAACCGGGGATTTTTATCTTGTACACTTTGTACCTCTTAAAAACGATGAGGGGGAAACGATACAAGGTTTGATCATTCTGCTGGACATTACTACTATTAAACAAGCCGAAGAAAAAAGCGCGAAGCTGGCGGCTATCGTTGATTCATCTGACGATGCGATCATCAGTAAGAATTTTGACAGCGTTATTACCAGTTGGAATGCATCGGCCGAACGTATGTTTGGATACAAAGCTGAAGAAATAATCGGACAAACAATTTATAAACTTATCCCTCCAGACCGCCAGGAGGAAGAACCCAATATACTGGCACGTTTAAGAAGGGGCGAACAGGTAAATCATTTTGAAACCAAACGGCTAACCAAGGACGGGCGGCTATTGGACGTTTCCTTAACAATTTCGCCGGTTAAAGACCCACAGGGAAATATTATAGGATTATCAAAAATTGCGCGGGATATTACCGAAAAGAAGCTGGAGGAACAGCGAAAGAATGATTTTATTGGTATGGTAAGCCACGAACTAAAGACCCCGCTTACCTCGTTGTCGGCCATAGTTCAGATGGCGCACAGCAAATTGCGGCATAGCGAAGATCCATTTTTAACAAAAGCCATGGAAAACGCCAACCGGCAGGTTAAGCGCATGACCAGGATGATTAATGGTTTCCTGAATGTTTCGCGACTGGAAGCCGGTAAATTACTAATAGAAAAGCAACCATTCGATCTGGAAGAACTGCTACAAGAGATTGTGGCGGAAACGCGGTTAACAATTAGCACGCATAATTTTAACCTGGAAGGATGTAAGGATATTATTGTTAACGCGGATTGGGATAAAATCAGTTCAGTGGTATCTAACCTTATTGGTAATGCCATAAAGTATTCACCAAAGGGCAAGCTTATTGATATTTACTGCAAGGTGGAAAGCGGATCGGTTATTGTAAGCGTAAAGGACGAAGGTATGGGTATCAAACCACAGGATATCAGCCGGATATTCGATCGCTATTACCGTGTTGAGACCGACAATACACGGCATATTTCCGGCTTTGGCGTTGGCTTATACCTTAGCGCGGAGATTATCAGGCGGCACGGGGGAGAAATATGGGTAGAAAGTGAAAGCGGCAAAGGCTCGACCTTTTATTTTTCCTTACCGCTTGTACAACAGTAATAAGGATTTGTCAGGAGCTTTTTAAAGAATATGTTAACAAACTAAAGCCCTATATGGGCTTTAGTTTAAATTGGCTATCTCTGTTCTTGGTTTATTTAAATCCAAATACCAACGGAAATATAAAGGTCACAATAATAGTCCATACAAAGTAAACGGGCAGGTAGAAGGCAATTGCTTTACCCACCGCAGTTATTTCAGCTTTTTTTGAAAGCGTCCTGAAAAGTTGCGCAGTCACTAAAAGCAGGTTTGTTAAAATTAATACGTTGCCACCTAAAACTGCGGCCCTGTTTGGTGTGAAGCCCCATTCTGAAATGCGGAACAATATGGCAGAAAGTGCAACACTGTTAACTATTATAGTTATAGCAGATAATAACAATAGCACCCAGGTTTCAGCAACACTTTTGGTTGTCTTAGACGTTTCAGCAACAGAAAAGAATATAATTGCCATAACGCCAACTAATAAAGCATTAAAAATTAGCAAGAATTCCCGGTTGTTGTAAGGATTCTTACCTGAATAAATAATTGCTGTAAGATAAACTACCAGCATAACTACCACCAGCGGGCTAAATAGTTTAGCGATTACCGGCGAAACTTTGCCCACCAACTGCGGATTAGCCTGGGTTAGATAAGTGCCTATAATGGGTGCAGCCGCAAGGCCAAAAATGCCAACATTTTTGAAATAAAATTCTTCGATCTTAAAACCAATAAGAGAGAAAAGCCCAATGGTTATACCAGTCATGATGGCGCCAGCTATTAGTATAAGTGTTGTCATGACCACCAGGTCGCCGTTATACTTCAGAAAGCCAAGCCGCTTTTCGTGATTGTTTTTTATCTCCCCAACGAAAGCAAAACCTAATACTGACCATAGAAATAAAAGCAAATGGATGCACGATAAAATCAAAGTATCGCTTTTCTTAGTGTCAGGCAAAAAATTGATAAAAAACACACCTGCAAGGGTTGCACCAATAATAAAGGCAATTTTACCAGCTGATAATTTGTTTTTCCTGGCAAAGTAAGCGGTTAACAATGGAAACACAATGAAACCGATATTCCTTGGATAAAAGAAGTCTTCTTTTATTGATAGGAAGGCCGGCAGTTTTGCAATAATACCTGCCAGCAGCGATGCAATTATTACAAGTAATAATTCCCTGCTTGTGCCCCAGTTAATTTCATCACTTTCATAATTCAACCGTTCATGCCAAAAATCGGCAATAGTATTGCCTTTCAGCTCGGGGTATAACATACCAAATGACCGCTTAAAAGATGTTTTATTATTCCGGTACATTTTTTCAAGTTGTGCGGGATTGTTTAGCTGGGTAAGTATTTCGTCCTTCATACAAGTTATTTAAATATCAGTTAAAACTATAATTAGGTCAATCAACCGTTAATTCCACAAAGTGCCGTTTAATCCCAGGACGGTGCCCAGCCACAGCGCAATGATAAATCCGATTAAACTAAATACAATAGCGAATGCTTTTCTCCAACCACCCTGGTAGCCCAAAAAATGATTTACGAAATAAAAAAATGCACCGCCACCCGCGCCGGCTAAGGGAACCATAACTAACGGTTTGATCATCCAAAGTTTCCCCCAGGCAGGGTTGGAGTTTTTTACTCCGATTAAGAAAACGGAGATCAGGATCAACCCGATCCCTGCGCCCAGCAACATGCGTTTACCTAATAAGGCCGGATGAATTGGTTGTGCTTTAAAGTTGTTTGTTAATATCATAACAGTTTTAGTTTATAAGTGTAAATAACCCGGGTGTTTATTCTTACCCAATATTTTATGATGCAAAATAAATAAAAGTACTTTGTATTTCAAAGTATTTTAAAAACTTTTTATCTGCGAAAAATTAACTGCAGAAATATTTGCGTAGTTAAATAGCTACATATATATTTGTAGTCAAATAGCTACATAATGAATTTAAGACGCGACGTATTTCAGGCCATAGCCGACCCCACGAGAAGGGCAATACTGTTGTTGGTTGCTACACAAACTATGACAGCGGGGGCCATTGCGGCCAATTTTGATACAGCAAGGCCCACAGTTTCAAAACACCTGCAAATACTTACCGAGTGCGAATTGCTTGCACAGGAACAACATGGCAGGGAAATTTATTATCACATTAACGCAAAAAACATGAAAGAAGTAGCCGACTTTATCGAGCCATTCCGCAAAATGTGGGATGACAGGTTTAATAAACTGGAAAGCATTATGAAAAACTATAAACCCAAACAATAGAGACGATGGAACTGAAAACAAAAATTAACGCCGATAAGGAGAAACAGGAGTTAACCATTACACGGGAATTTGATTTACCTGTTGAACTGCTTTTTAAAGCGTATGTGGAACCCGAAATTGTTGCGCAATGGATGGGTACCAAAGTGCTAAAGCTGGAAAATAAAAAACACGGCGGCTACGAATTTGAAACATCAGACAATAAAGGGAACGTGGTATTCAGGGCCAATGGATCAATTCATGATTTTGTCCCGAACCAGAAGATCATCCGGACCTTTGAAATGGAAAACACTCCTTTTCCTGTTCAACTGGAGTTTTTAGACTTTGAAAAACTTACAGACGATACCAGCAAACTGACTATACAGATCATCTATAAATCTGTAGCGCACCGCGACCAGTTGCTGCAATTACCTTTTGCCCAGGGCATAAACATGGCACATAATAGATTACAGGAAATAGTAAACAAATTAAAATAACCGCATTGTTATGAAAAAGAGAAACTTAATTATCTATTGGTTTGCCACAGGTTTACTGGCTTTAGGCATGTTAGGCAGTGGTATTAGTCAGTTACTTAGGGCGAAACAAATGGTTGATATTTTAACACATTTGGGGTATCCAGTTTATATGATGACCATACTGGGCGTTTGCAAAATACTGGGCGTTATCGTTATTTTAATCCCGGGTTTTAAACTGGTGAAAGAATGGGCTTATGCAGGTTTGTTTTTTACCATGACCGGCGCGCTTATTTCGCACCTGATAGTGGGTGATAGCGGCAAGGCGGTAATTGGGCCGCTGGCACAAACTATTTTCATTATTTTGTCGTGGTATTTCAGGCCTGCAGATAGAAAGATTGAGTTAGCTAACCAATAATATATTTATGAAGAAGGAACTGTCGTCGGAACAACATGAAGAACTGCTCGGTATACTAAAGGGCCGTTTTGAAAAGAACATGGACCGCCATAAGGGTATGCAATGGCCTAATGTACAAGCAAGGCTGGAAGCACATCCTGCCAAATTATGGTCGCTAAACGAAATGGAAAGGACCGGCGGCGAACCGGATATTATTGAGCACGATCAATCAACTGGGGAATATGTTTTTTATGATTGTTCGGCAGAAAGCCCCAAAGCCCGGCGAAGCCTTTGCTATGACCGCGCAGCGCTGGAGGCCAGGAAAGAATTTAAACCGGAAAACAATGCTATTGATATGGCGAACGCTATGGGTATTACGCTTTTAACCGAGGAACAATATCGGAAATTGCAGCAATTTGGAAAGTTTGATACCAAGACATCGAGCTGGGTGAAAACACCTGATAGTATCAGGAAACTTGGCGGGGCTGTTTTTTGTGACCGCCGCTATGATACCGTTTTTCTTTATCATAATGGTGCCGAATCCTATTATGCCGCCCGAGGCTTCAGGGGATTGTTAAAAGTTTAATTGTACAGTTAGCCAGGAAATATGATGACGAGCATGAACCCTAAAGTTGATTTTTACTTTAACAAAGCCCAAAAATGGCAGGAAGAGATAGACCGGCTAAGGCACATTATCCTTGATTGCGGACTTACTGAGGAATTAAAATGGGGCTGCCCTTGTTATACTTACCAGGACAATAACATTGTTTTAATACACGTGTTTAAAGAATACTGCGCAGTTTTGTTTTTTAAAGGTACCCTGCTAAACGATGCACATGGTATCCTGATCCGGCAAACCGAGAATGTACAGGCAGCACGCCAGGTTAGGTTTACCGGTATAAGGGAAGTGATTGACCTGGAACCTGTTTTGAAAACTTACCTGTATGAAGCCATTGAAGTGGAGAAAGCCGGTTTGAAAGTTGAACTTAAAAAGACCGAAGAATTTCCTATAGCCGAAGAATTTAAATACAAATTAGATAAGATACCGGCCTTGAAAACTGCTTTTGAAGCATTAACACCGGGACGGCAACGGGCCTATATGTTGCATTTTTCAGCACCTAAACAATCCAAAACGCGTGAAGCGAGGGTGGAGAAATATATACCGCAAATTTTGAGCGGGAAGGGGTTGAACGATTAATAACAAATGCCGGTAAGTAATAAATAATGGAAGTTATATTATTTTACTTCGCTTTATGCATAAATGCATTGTGGAGAATGATATGACGAGCCCTCCCACGAAATACTTACTTCAGATCAATACAGCCCATCTCGCGTTTTCCTCTTGCTTATAACCTTTTTTATTTTCTAACGAAATTTTAATAACTTAAAATAAAATTACACGTATAAGCGCTTGTAGCAGTATTTTAAATCATTACATAACTGTTTTAATAAAGTTTAGCTACAAGCATTTCCAATAAACTTATTTTTTTTAATTTACTAATATGAGGGAACCAAACACATCCGTCCTGGTTATTGACGATGAAGAAATGGTGAGAGATAATATTGAAGATATCCTTGTTCCGAGAAGGCAATCTCAGGAACAGGATAGTATAAGTAATGCTGCAAATATCTTATTTGATGCGCCCAAACCTTTGCTTGTGCCCCGTGCCCATAATATACCCGTATTTATGGTTGATAAAGCCTCTAACGGCAGGGATGGCGTTAAAAAAATAAAGGAAGCGTTAGACCGGGGCAACCCCTATGCTGTGATTTTTTTAGATATGCGTATGCCGGGCTGGAATGGGTTGGAAACTGCTGTAGAGATCAGGAAGCACGATATTAAAGCGGAAATAATCTTTATTACAGCTTATAGCGATCGGTCTATAGACGAAATTGTGGAACAAGCCGGGCAAAATGTAGGCTATCATTGTAAACCTTATGCACCCGAAGAAATTGTACAGTTGGCCACAAAAGCTGTAACCGATTATAACAAGCTGCGCAATCTTGAAAAACTGATCGAATCCATTTCTTCTATTGGTTTAAATAAACATCAGCTTACCTCACTGTTAAAAAACATTCTGGATCAGTTGGCAAGTTCTGTAGAAACCGATATGGCATTGATAGGAAAACTGCATAACAACTTTGACTATGAAAAAGTGCTTTCTATTGGCGCTTTAGAAGAAAAAATAAATATAGACGAGCTGATAACCAGGGTTAAGAGTATAGACATAGGTAAAGACGAGGTAATACAGGTTGACGAACTTGTACTGGCCCGCATGGATAATTACTCGGTATTTGCGGTATTGAAAAAACAAGAGAAACTAAAAACAGAAAAAATGTATCTCTTGAAATTGTTCGTTCAAAACGCCGCACAAGCCATCCGTAATGCCGAATTGAATGAGAAGCTAATTCAAAAGGAAAAGCTATCGGCAGTTGGGCAGGTTATGGGTATGGTTATGCACGATCTTCGTTCGCCAATAAAAAACATACGGCTGATTACCAGTTTGATGCGCGAAGATGGCGAAGTGAGTGACTTTGTTGATCTGATTGACCAATCAGCCGAACAGGCTTCAGAGATATTTGATGATTTTTTAGATTTTATTAAAGATACCCCAGCCAAAAAATTACCGGTAAACCTTTATAAAATAGCTAATGAGGCCATAAAGCAGACAGAAACACGTGAAGGGATATCGAAGATAACGATACATCAAAATATTGCCCCGGACATGGTTGTTAATGGTGATGAAAGTAAGCTTAGAAGAACCATAATTAACCTTGTTAATAATGCTGTCGACGTTTTACACGATCTTAAAGTAGTCAATGCAACGATCACCATTTCAGCTAAAACTGTGGGGAACGATCTTGTAGTTACAGTGAGTGATAACGGGCCCGGAATACCATCAGAAATTATTTCGACCCTTTTTGAGCCTTTTGTTACCAGGCATAAAAAAAATGGAACAGGGTTAGGTCTGGCTATTGTAAACCAATATGTTACGGCCCATGGCGGAACAATTGAGGCAAGTAACAATAATGGGGCTAATTTTACTATTACCTTACCTGTATAAGTTTTTGAAAGCATCATTGCCTATGCAAGTACAAAGAAAGGGATAAACCAAGCTTATTATAAAATGGAAAATATAAACCCCGGGAAAACCCAAAATCATATTGTTGAACCTGCGCAGCAAAATGACGATTTACGCAATGAATTAAAAAAGTATAAAGCTTTAATCAAGGCATCAAACATTGGGGCATGGGAATATTTTTCAGAAACCGAATACTTATGGTGTAACGAAATTTGTTTTTCAATGCTGGGCAGAGATATAAATAATTATGACTTGTCCGGCAAGAAAAATTTAAATGCAACCTGGATAGACCTGCTGCACCCTGAAGATGTAGAGGCCGCAACAACGCGTTTTGGCGAATATCTTAAAAACCCGCAGGGAACTTATGAAAACCATTACCGGATGCGGCATATTAACGGAAACTGGGTTTGGGTGTGGTCGAGGGGTAGTTTGTTGCCCGGCAGCAACAATAGTCCGTACCCGGTAATTGTAGGGACAAATGTAAATATCACACATCACAAAGAAGTTGAAGAAACTATTCAGCAAGAACGTATCATGCTGCGAACATTGATTGATAATTTACCCGATGCTATTTATATTAAAGATATTGAAGGGCGTAAAATTATTGCGAACAAAACTGATGTTGCAAGTATAGGGGCCGCATCGGAAACAGATGTTTCAGAAGCAGATGTGATTGGAAAAACAGATCTGGAACTATTTCCTAACGAGATAGGGCTACGCTGTTACCAGGATGACATGAGTGTATTAAAAGACGGGGTTTCTATCATTAATAAAGATGAATTTTTCTTAGACGCAGGAGGAGCGAAACGCTGGCTGCTAACCTCCAAGATACCGGTACGTAACGAGCATGGACGAATTATTCGTTTATTAGGTATCGGCCATGATATTACAAATCGAAAACAATCGGAAGAGACATTAAACAAATTGAATCAGGATCTACTGGATAAATCCGATAAATTAAGTAAGCAGGCTGAAGATTTAAAATTGCTTAACGAAGAACTGGCTAAGCAAAAAGAGCAGGAACTTGAGAAAGCAATAGCCCAGGGTAAATTTGAAATTGCATCGGAAGTATTACATGATATAGGGAATGCTATGGTAGGCTTCGGCTCGCATTTGAACCGGATTAACCGGTCGCTTGAGCAGAACAACCTGGATACTATAAAAAATTTATCATTATTTTTAAAGGGCCAGCAACCAGCCATATCAGACGTAATTGGTGTAGATAAAGCCGCAGCGCTGGTTACTATAACAGAAGGAATAGCTAAAACTCAGGCTATTAACCACGAAGAAATAAGTACTTCTGTAAAAGACCTGTTAAACATCATTAGCCATATTCAGGAAATATTAAATATCCAGCGCCAATTAGTGAGGGGGCATGGTGGGGTACATGAAAGGAAACCTGTTAACCTGATCAATATTATAGAAGATTGTAAGGCAATGCTATTTGCATCCCTGGATAAAAAAAATGTACAGTTTAAAACAAGCATACAGCCTGGCAACTATATTATTAAAGGCGACCACACTAAATTAATGCAGGTTATATTAAACGTATTTAAGAACAGCGTGGAGGCTATTGATCTTAATGCCGAAGAAAAGAAGATAAGTCTGGCAATGCAATCAATTGAAAACATTATCGAGCTTACGGTAACAGATAATGGCCAGGGGTTTGACACTGAAACAAGCAGCCGTTTTTTTGAGCGGGGGTTTACTACAAAAAAAACAGGTACAGGACTTGGTCTTTACAATTGCAGGTCAATAGTAGAAAGCCATGCGGGTTCATTTGAGATCAAAAGTGAAGGCCCCGGTTTGGGTGCAGTTATAACCATCAAATTTGCATTGTAAGGTTATCCGCATCTAATATTTAACTCCCGCCGTAAATGTGTTTGTTACACAACTGCGATGCTGTGGTTCCTGCAACTACGGCGATAACTTATTTATAAGCCGCTGGCTTGCTAATATCAAGGACCTGATGGCGGTTTTATTCAAGGCATTCCAGGTTAAAGTAATATTAATTTTTTGAAAGAATATGAAACTATAATTTATTTATATAATCTTGTATGTCAATATCATGCAAAAGTTTCACCTGGCAAGCGAAGAAGAATTAATGATAGCCCTGCAAAAGGGTGATGCCGCTGCATTTACTGAATTACATAATAAATACTGGAAAACACTTTTAGCTATTGCTTACAACCATACTAAAGACAAAATGGTTGCTGAGGAAATTGTTCAGGAAATATTTATCAGCGTTTGGAAAAGACGGGAAGTTTTAAACGTAAAATCATTGGAAGCTTATTTAGCCACAGCTGTCAGGCTATCGGTGTTTAAGCAATATAAGCAGAAAAGAAGACAAACTGAGATCATAGAAATGATCAGCGGACCAGATATTGTATGGGACGAGGAAAAAATGTATGCCAAATTTTTGCAGGAATATATTAACGGAGTAGCCGCCACGCTTCCCGAAAAATGCCAGTTAGTGTTTAAACTGAGCAGGGTAGAAGGGTTTACCATCCCCGAAATTGCTGATCAAATGAATATTGCCGAAAAAACGGTTGAGGCACACCTTACAAAGGCGCTTAAAGTAATTAAATTAAAATTAAACCACTCCGGTATCTTGCTGGTTATCATCAGCAAGCTTCTCATTAAATAAATTATAATATTTTTTTCAATAGACTAAGGGTAACCTAAGGTTTGTAGTACATATTACAAACCAGTAGTACCACCAATTTTGAAAAAAATACAAAACCTCATTGATAAGTACCTGGATGGTCGAATTACACCGTCGGAGGAAAAAGAATTAATGGCATGGTATAACCGCCAGAATAATACCATTATAGAATGGCCGTCAGAAAGCCCGGATGAAGAAGAGCAGATACGGATGCGCACCTTACGTCATCTTCAACAGCAGATCGCCTTTTCAAAAAAGTCCGAAAAAACTTCCCGATCGGTGTGGTACCGGATAGCGGCGGCAGCATCTATAATAATTACATTTTCCATTGGTGGATATTTTGCTTTCCATAAGTCTTCCAATACCGAAGCGAATAAAGTGGCCGTAAAGCCATTGGTAAACGATATTGCGCCTGGCAGTAACAAAGCCATTCTTACGCTGGCAAACGGGGCCAAAGTTGTACTGGCCCAATCGCAAAACGGGTTGTTATTAAAACAGGGCAGCGCGCTGGTGAATAAAACAGGGAACGGTAATTTGGTATACACCGCTTCAACTGTAGCTTCAAATACTGCAGTTGTATATAATACCCTCAATATTCCTTATGGGGGGCAATACAAGGTTACTTTACAAGATGGTACACAGGTTTGGCTTAACGCAGGTTCATCATTACGTTATCCAACGGCGTTTACTGGTAACGAAAGAAATGTGGAACTATCAGGCGAAGCCTACTTTGAAGTAGCCAAAAATAAAGATAAGCCCTTTATTGTAAGCGTGCATACTGCCAGCAATATACCAATGAATGTTAAAGTATTGGGTACCCATTTCAATATAATGGCTTATGCCGATGAAGATTATAATGCCACTACTCTTTTAGAGGGGTCGGTTAAAGTTGATTACGGTGCTGAAAATGCGTTATTAACGCCTGGCCGGCAAGCTATGTTAATTAAAGCTTCGGGAAAATTAAAAACAAAGATTGCAGATACCGAACAGGTTATCGCGTGGAAGAATGGCTATTTCCTGTTTGATAATGATAAAATAGAAAGCATTATGCGAAAAATTTCCCGTTGGTACGATGTGGAAGTTGCTTATAAAGGCGACGTTTCCCGGAAAGCTATCGGGGGTAGCGTTTCGCGGTTTAAAAATGTGTCCGAAGTACTTAAAATGTTAGAATTAACCGGTGCCGTTCATTTTAAAATAGAAGGGAGGAGGATTTTGGTTATGCCTTAAAGTATCAGGAAGGATACAAGGTAACTTAATAACCAGAAGCGGTGGAGCGCTCCTGGTTAAGCCGCGCAAGCGGTGCGTTTGAGTTTAACCCTGTATAAACAAGTATGTTATTAGAAATTGTAGCCACAATTACCAATTATTAAACCCAAACATTCAAATGTAATGAAATTTTACTTATCTGATAAGTACGGTGAAAAACGCTGTATTGCTTACAAAAAAATCCTGTTGATTATGAAACTCACCCTTGTTTTAATGATCGCAGCTTTAATGGAGGTTAGTGCCTCTGGCTATGCTCAAAAAATAGTATTATCTGCCAAACATATCCCGCTCGAAGAAGTTTTTCGCCAAATACGTAAACAAAGCGGCTATAACGTTTTGTGGGACGTGGAAATTTTAAAAGATGCCAAACCAGTAGATATCCAGGTTAACGATGCATCAATAGAGGAAGTGTTACAAAAAAGTTTTGCTAACCAGCCCTTTACATATACTATACAACAAAATACTATTGTAGTTGTGCGTAAAACCACAACAGGTAATTCAACTATTGCCGTCGCTATAAAAGGGCGGGTAACCGACGCCGCTAACAACCAGCCGCTTGCAGGGGTAACAGTGAGGGTTAAAGGAACCCAAACGGGCACCGCCACTAATGCCGACGGAAATTATACCATTAATGTACCGGGTACCGATGGGGTATTGGTATTTGAATACCTGGGTTATGCCAGTAAGGAAATAGCTATAAACGGCCAGAAAGTTATTGATATACAGTTAGTACAAACAGCTGCGTTGCTAAGCGATGTGGTGGTAGTGGCCTATGGCAGTCAAAACCAGCGCGAAATTGTGGGCTCGGTTGCCAGGTTATCGGCAACTGATATTAAGGATCAGCCCACCGGCACCTTTGCCGAAAGACTGGAAGGGAAACTGCCGGGTGTTCAACTGGCACAAACTACCGGCCGGCCCGGTCAAAGTATGGACCTTCGGATTAGGGGGGCGTCTTCTTTCACCTCATCAGTAAAACCTTTATTCGTGATAGATGGCCAGCCAATGCCTGGTACTGTAGATAATATTAATAATATCAACCCGGATGAAATTGAAAGCTTTACGGTATTAAAAGATGCTTCTTCTACCGCTTTGTATGGCTCGCGTGCGGCTAATGGTGTTGTTATTGTTACCACTAAAAGGGGTAAGGCTGGTGCCACAAAAATAGATTTTAATTCTTATTACGGAGTATCCTCACTAATGAAAGAATTAATTCCGCCTGTAATGAATGCCACACAGTTAGCCACCTATATGAAAGGGTTTTATGAAGATAAAGCTTTGTACGAAGGGTATACTGGCGGTATTCCTGCAGTATATCAAAATCCCGATCAATATGGCGTGGGGACAGATTGGTTTAGCGTATTAACACGTAATGCGCCTGTTCAAAATTATAGCCTGTCTATATCGTCAGGTAACGAAAAATCGGCCTTGAGCATTATTGGCGGCTATTTTAACCAGCAGGGTATTATGAAAAATACAGGGTATCGCCGCTTTTCGCTTAGAGCTAATGGCGATTTTACCATCAACAAAAGTGTAAAGGTTGGTTTTAGCCTGGCCCCATCTATACAATTGGAACATAATAACAGGCAAGGGAATGGATTTAATATTGACGGGCAACGGGCACTTTTTGCCTCAGCCTCGATGATGCCAACCATGGGGTCGCCTTATAACGCCGATGGGTCGTTAGCCTTAGGTATCTCTGGCTTTACCAATCAGTTTGTTTGGGCTAACCCGTTAAGGCAGCTATTGGAAACCAAGGATGATGACAACCGCTTGCGTGTGCTGGCCAATTTGTTTACCGAGGTAAAGCTAATGCCAGGCCTTACACTTAAAATTGCAGGTAATGCTGATATTGCTAATGCTACACGCAACAGGTTCATACCATCAACATCTATTGGTGGGTTTAACGCGCTGCCTATAGAGAACCCACCGCCAGGCAACAATACCGCCCTTGGTGAAACAGCCGAGAATAACGATTATACCTGGCTTAGTGAGAATACGCTGAACTATCATAAAAACTTTGGCGATCATGCGCTGCAAATATTGGGTGGTTTCACCGCACAGCGTTCAACAGGCTTTTCCAGCGATCTGGTAGGCCGTGATTTTCCTGATAACAATGTTCAATATTTAAACGCCGCCACACGGTTTACCACCTCTACATCAAGCGCCGGCGCGTGGACCATGATGTCGTTCTTAAGTAGGGTGAATTATAGCTATAAGCAAAAATATACCGTACAGGCCACTGTTAGGCGCGATGGCTCCTCGCGTTTTGGGGCAAATCATAAATGGGGTACTTTCCCTTCGGTAGGTGCAGGCTGGGTAGCCAGCGATGAACCTTTTTTACAAAACCTTACCAAGCTAAGCTTTTTAAAATTCAGGCTTAGCTATGGTTTAACCGGGATGAACGAAATAGGTAACTACACTACCATACCGGCTATCAGCAATGCTAACTACACCTTCTCTAATGGCCTTGCGCCGGGTAAAGTTCAGGGTAACTTGGGTAATAATGATCTGGCCTGGGAGCGCAATAAGCAATTTGATGCCGGTTTTGATTTGGGCTTATTTGGTGGCCGCATCAATTTCACCTACGATTATTATAGTAAACTAACTACCGGTTTATTATTTACAGTTCCTGTTCCGCAATCATCAGGCTTCGTATCTGTACAGGATAACCTTGGCGATATTAAGCAATGGGGCCACGAATTTGTGTTGAGCACCAAAAACCTGGTTGGCGCATTTAAATGGAGCAGCGATTTTAATATTTCGTTCAATAAAAATATAGTGCAACGCATTGGCGTCAATAACATCGCCTTTGCCGATTCCCCTACAACTACCTTAACAGAATTTACCGATTATCGCACCCTGGTGGGCAAACCTATCGGGCAGTTTTACGGCTATGTTTTTGATGGCATATTTAAAAACCAGGCCGAGGCCAACGCCGGGCCTAAATACTATGGCACGGGCAGCACTACGCTATCGCAAGCTGGAACTGTACGCTTTAAAGACTTAAATGGCGATGGTAAGATCACCTTCCCGGATGACCAAACAGTTATAGGCGATCCTAACCCCGACTTTATTTTTGGTTTCAGTAACAACTTCCAGTACAAGAACTTCGATTTTGGTATCACCCTATCAGGCACTTATGGAAATAAACTGAAAAACGGGATGGAAGAAAGCACCTATAATTTGGATGGTGTTTTTAACGGCCCGCCCGAATTACTGAATCGCTGGCGTTCCGAAGCCAATCCTGGCGATGGCATGGTAGCACGTACCCTGGCTAATACTACTGCAGCCTACCGGGCAGATAATACCTTGTTTATACACGATGCATCGCACATCACTATCAACAATATAGCTTTGGGTTACAGTATTAAAAAATTCAAGACCCCATATATTAAAAGCTTACGTGTGTATACTACGCTGCAAAACGCTTACATATTTACCAGCTACCCGGGTAACCCCGAAGTTAGCTCGTCGGGCCTAAACTCGGTAAGCCAAAGCCAGGATTTTGGTGCCTATCCTTTACAACGGACTTTAACTTTTGGTATAAACCTTGGCCTTTAAACTTAAAGAGATGAAAAAGATTATATATACAACAATATTGATGCTGGGCTTGTTGCAGGTATCATGTAAAAAGTTTTTAGAGGAAACAAACCCAACCAGTATAACCCTTAGCAGCTATTTTAAAACAGAAAACGATTTTAATTTAGCAGTAAATGGCGCATACAACCAACTACGTGCGTTATACAATAGTAAAAGCGCATGGACAATGGGCGAAATGCGTTCGGATAATACCCACTACGATTACAAATCATCCGACCAGGCCGTAGCCACCACTAACCGGTACGCAGTTGCCGATTTTTTGGATGATAAATATAATAACCAAACCCCGGCTAAGTGGAATACCGCCTTTAACGCCATATCAGCAGCGAATGTTATTATCGATCATATTGATGATATTACCTTGCCGGCAACCAGCCGTAACAGCATACTTGGCGAATCAAAATTTATACGTGCCCTTGCTTATTTTGACTTGGTGCGCTATTACGGTGGTGTACCCATTTATCCGCATGCCCCGCTTAGCCGTGCGGAAACCTATATTCCCAGGTCATCTGTTCAGGACGTATATAACTTCATTATAGCCGATGCAACCGATGCAGCAGCAAAATTAAATACGCCGGCATTCCCCCAAACCGGGCGTGCTACAAAAGGCGCTGCACTCACATTGCTGGGCGATGTATATGTTACCCTGAAAAAATATGATTTAGCCGAAACCGCCTTAAAACAGGTAACTACTATGGGGTACAGTTTATTTCCCAATTATAGCGATGCTTTTCAGTTAGCGAATAAAAATGGTAAAGAATCTGTTTTTGAGATACAATTTAATACGGCCTTAGCTACTCCGCAAGCCAATACCGAGGCCTCCGTTTATAATTTTTTGCCACGCATGGCCAATACCACGGTTGTAACAGGCGTAAATTATAATAGTATAACTACCGTTGGTGGCTTTAATACGCCAACTCAGGATTTGATCAGCGCATACGAACCCGGCGATCTGCGCCTGGATGCCTCTATTGGCATTGCGGAAGGAACCTTTAACGCTACCGACGATTTTACAGCCACAGCAGTGAAATCTGTAGTGGGCTATGTTGCCCCTGCCGGTAAGGTTGGCCGTCCGTTTCCTAAAAAGTATCTGCACACACATACTATTGGCAATCAAACCAACGATGATTGGCCCGTTTACCGTTATTCCGAAGTTTTGTTATTACTGGCCGAAAGCCTGACCGAGCAAAATAAGGGCGGTGAAGCTTTACCTTACCTGAATATGGTAAGGAGCAGGGCTTTTGGTAACACTGCGAATAATATTACTACTACAGATCAGACCGCGCTGCGTGCCATTATCCTAAAAGAAAGAAGGGTAGAACTGGCTTTTGAAAATAAACGCTGGCTCGATCTGGTGCGTACCGGAAATGCCATACCGGTAATGACTGCCTTTGGTGTAAAACAAAAGGCCCAGTATAGTTATCTGCAAAGCGGCTCCTATAACATTACGCAGAACAGGCTTCTTTTCCCTATACCAAACGCGGAAATATTGCTCAACGATCAGTTAACGCAAAACCCTGGATATTAAGATCAAACAGCCATCAGGCAGGTAAACTAACTATCTCTTTTCAATTGGTTTAAAGAGATAATTGGTTGGCAGGTGGGTTATGCTTATAACCCCCTGCTTTTCTAAATCTGAAATTATTAACCTATAAGCTATAAATTATGAAAATTGAAAAATCACTTAATCGTCCTGCGGTGAAAAAAAACGCGGGACTGATCGGAATTTTAGCAGTGCTAATAGTAGTTGTGACAGGTTGTAAAAAGGAGCATAAAATTGCAGACTCCGGATCGGGTCAGCAGGTGAAGTCACCTAACCTTTCAATCGAATCCACAACCTGTGGTTGTTGGATAGGTGCGGTTAACCAAGCTAATAACGCAGTTGAGGTGTATGACCCGGCGGTATATTATTGGAACACGGCCCCAGCGTTAAAGTGGTCTTTTACTCCAACAACTGCACTTGGTTACAGTTCAACTGCCGAAATCCCATTATGGGGTGGCCCTACCGATGTTAAGCTAAGAAATGTAAATGCCTTTACAGGCACCAGTCAGGCCATAGCAACAGCGGGTGGGCGTTTAGCAACAATCGCCGCTTATCCATCTGGTAATAAAATATGGACCATGGGTTTTAGTACTGCCGACCCGCAGGTTGAAATACACTCGGTAGAATTATTGCCAAATGGAAATATTGCATTGGCATCCGCCGGGCGCAATTGGGTGCGCGTTTACTCATCGTCGCAACCTGTACCAAACCATGATCATTATGCTGAATTTTCCCTTGGCTCGGCGCATGCCGTTTTATGGGACCCTTCCATCAACCGATTATGGGTAATTGGATGGTTACCTATTCATAGCGCTAATTATTGGGACGCGCTAAATCAAGTAATAACTGCATTGCAAGTTACTGGTACAGCGGCTAATCCGGTGTTGACGGAAGATACGAATTACCGCGCAGTGCTGCCCGGTAAATACGGCCACGAAATTTCGCCTTACTACTATGATAATAATAAACTATGGGTAGCAGTACAGGTTGATAATACCGATAATAGCAAAGGAGTATATATTTTTGATAAAACTACCAAAACCTTTACACCAGTAAGTGGCGCCGCTAACCGCAATTTTGTAAAAGGTATAGGTAACCAACCATCAGGGCAGATTGTTGAAATACGGCCGCAAAATGCTGGCGGTACGGGCGAATCGAGCTGGCAAAATGATACCGTTAATTTTTATAACCCTGCTGCCACCCGCATAGTGCCAGGCGCTAAATTCTATAAGATCAGGGTGTTTGATCCTGATTATCAATAAACTAAAAAATTGTTAATGAAAAAGATATGTTTTGCGCTATTGATATGTTTAATTAACCTCAATATCGCTTGTAGTAAAAAACCGGTGGGTGGTGATTCACCCACCGATTCTGCCAACACCGGTAATACTCCCGCAGCCCCGGTGTCGTATACCGGGCTTTTGGTAGCTTTAACCAACAATACCAGTAAAAAAATTGAGATATACGACCCGGTGAGTACCGATTGGAATTTAAGTGACGCTAAGAAATGGAGTTGGGGCCCAACGGTAAACCTTGGTTTTAGCGCCGATGAAAACAGTAAGTTTGGTGGTGGGACCGATTTTAAACCACGAAAGATGCCCATTTGGCAAAACGCCGACTATGCAGCTATCAGCGACAATAGCTTTGCCGCAATTATTGAATACCCGTCAGGGGTACGTAAATGGTCAAAAATAATATCGGGCAATTTACATTCGGCCGAACTGCTGCCTAATGGCAATATTGCACTGGCAGCATCGGATGGTAATTGGATAAGGGTGTACGCATCATCGCAAGGGCCGGATAATAATACCTATGCCGAATATACGCTGCTTGCGGCACATGCAGTATTATGGGACCCGGATTTAAGCGTGCTATGGGTTACGGGACAGGACCCTTCAACCAACGCACATATTTTAACCGCATTAGCCATTGCCGGTACAGATGCTAAGCCCGAGCTTACCGAAGTTATTACCTACAGAAAAACATTGCCAACAGCCTGGGGGCACGAGATTGGGGCTTATTATGGCAACAAAAATTTATTATGGGTAACCAGCAACGGAGGTGAGTATGTTTTTAATAAAACAACCAAATCTTTCTCAACCGCCCCTACAAACGGGTTAACGTTTGTAAAAGGGATTATTAACCAGCCCAGCGGGCAAATTGTACTGGTGCGGCCTGATGCCAATAAAAATCCCCGGCCAGCAATAGGCTGTACTTTAAATGACTGGAGTACAAGTACGATAGATTTTTATGCTGCTAACGGCCAATGGCAAGGTGCACGTATTGTAAATGGGGCCTGCTTTTATAAACTGAAATTGGTGAATGATAGTTATCAATAATAAACTAATGAACAGCATACGCCTTAAAATGTATGTTCAACATTTTTTTAAATTATTAGTTCAGGTAAGTTTTTGTTTTATAACAGTCTGCTGTTCTGCCCAAAGCAACCTTCAGGCAATTATACCTGCCCCTGCTACTGTAAAAATGGAAGCAGGCAGCTTTGTTTTCAACACAAAAACCATTATCCAAACTGATGCTGGCGGACAAAGAGCCGTAAAGTTTCTTTCAGATTTTTTGCTGAACAACTGGAAATTTAAAACTAAAGTAATTGCCCGGCTACAGAAAGCAACGCATAATACAGTTGCCATTAATACCAGGGGGGCAACGCATCTCCCGGCCGAAGGATATCGCTTGCACATAGCACCATCGGGCATTACACTTACCGCAAATGGCGCCGGTTTATTTTATGGCCTGCAAACGCTTATACAGCTGTTCCCGAATAATGTTAAAGGAATAGCTGCTTTGCCATGCCTCACCATTGAAGATTCTCCGCGCTTTGCTTACCGGGGATTAATGTTAGATGTTTCCCGGCATTTTTTCACTATTTCAGAAATAAAGGATTTGTTGGATTTAATGGCGTATTATAAACTCAACCGTTTTCACTGGCACTTAACGGACGACCAGGGCTGGCGGCTGGAAATAAAAAGCTATCCTAAGCTCACCCAAATTGGTGCCTGGCGTGTACCCCGTATCACGGGCTTTAGTAGTAATACTATACCACCCCAACCCGGAGAAAAAGCTACCGATGGAGGCTTTTATACACAACAGGAAGTGAGGGAAATTATCCGCTATGCCGGCGAACGGCATATTGAAGTAATGCCCGAAATTGATGTACCCGGGCACTCTATGGCGGCAATTGCATCTTATCCCGAACTATGCGTTACCAGGGACACCAGCATTAAGGTAAGCCCTGGCAGCAGCTTTGCCAAATGGTTCCCTAACGGTACTTATGAAATGTACATTGATAATACCCTTAACCCAACAGATGAAAGGGTCTATCAGTTTTTAGACAAGGTATTTGGCGAAGTAGCTGCTTTGTTTCCATACGAATACATCCATATTGGCGGGGATGAGTGCTTTAAAGGCTTTTGGGAGAAAGACGCGGGTGTACAGGCATTTATGAAAAAGATGGGTATTAAAACCACGCACGAGTTGCAAAGCTATTTTATTTCGCGTCTGAACACGATCATCCAATCGAAACATAAAAAGTTAATTGGTTGGGATGAAATAATGAACGGCGGGGGAAATGAAAACGTAGCCGTAATGAACCGTTTCGGGGAAAAGGGGGCTATTGAACAAGTGAAAAGGAAACAGGATATTATACTGGCACCCGGCAACAATGGCTTGTATTTCGATTATGCGCAAAGTGCATCAGATATGGAACCATCTAGTCATGGGGGCTACTCGCCACTGTGGAAAGCATATAATTATAACCCCGATTATACCGATTTGACGACCGCAGACAGGACACATATTTTAGGTGTGGAGGCCTGCGTATGGACAGAGCATATCCCATCTGTAGCTAAGTTGCAATATATGCTGCTACCGCGTCTGTTGGCATTGGCTGAGACGGGGTGGGCAAAACAGTCTAATAAATCGTATCAGCGGTTTGTTGCAAATGCGTTGCCTATACATTTAGAGCGGTTTGATAAAACAGGAATTAATTATAGGGTACCTACCGTATTTAACTATACCGATACCGTTATAGTAACCAATAATTACCAGTTAAATGTAACTTCACCTATACCGGGTGCAAAAATATTTTTCACCTTTAATAATAATATCCCTGGCGATGCGGATATTGAATATAAAGGACCGGTTACAATTCATATTCCTACAGGCAAAAAAATTATATTGAAAACTATTGTAATAACTCCAGCTGGTCGGCGAAGCGTTGTAACACGTACAGTATTGGATAACACCAAAGCTGTGGATGGGGTAAAGTAATGAAATAGATAAATAGAAGCTACTATGTGTAAACAAGTAAAATATTGGGCGTTAGTTATTAGTATTATTGTGAATTTATGGTGTGGAATAGCCGGTTTTTGTCAACCGTATTCACATATAAAAGGCGACAGCTTTAATGAGATCCGTGGCCAGTTTCATCAACCGGGGAAGGATTATGGCAGCGTTCCGTTTTGGGTATGGAATACGAAAGTAACCAAGGGCCTGATAGATGCTATGCTTGATGATTATAAGCATAATGATTTTGGCGGGGTTATTATCCATGCACGTCCCGGCTTAATAACCGAATATTTATCTAAGGATTGGTTTGACCTGTTTAACTATGCGATGTTAAAAGGTAAAAAGCTTGGCTTAAATATCTGGATATACGACGAAAATTCGTACCCAACAGGCTTTGCTGGCGGGTTATTAGTCGAACAAATGCCCGAAGCTTATAATCAGGGACAAATGCTTTACATGGATGAGGTGACCGAAATACCGGCCGATATCTCATCTGTATTTGTTTGCCTTAAAGAACAGGGTGGCACTTTTAAAGATGTTACAAGCAAGCTGGCCGATGAAAAAGGGAAAGTTGGGCGTTACCGCATATTCAGAAAGGTAAATTATCAAAGATCAAACAGAGGTTCGGTTGCTGGCCCAATAGGGGTATCGTATGTTGACCTGATGGCGAAAGGGGTAACCGAAAAGTTTATTGATATTACATATAAAGGTTATGAAAAAGTGGTGGGAAAGGAGTTTGGAAAAACGGTGAAAGGGGTTTTCTCGGATGAGCCTACCATTATTAATGAAGGAAAGAACTGTATACGTTGGACGCCCGATTTGTTTGACCGCTTTTATAAAAAGTGGGGGTACGATCTTAAGGAACAGTTGCCCTCCCTGTTTCAGGAAGTAGGGGATTGGAAAAAAGTAAGGCACAATTACTACCAGGTATTATTGCAACTGTTTATAGATAGATGGTCGAAACCGGTATCCGCTTACATGGCTGAGCATAAACTTGTCTGGACGGGACATTATTGGGAACACGGCTGGCCAAGCCCGTACCATGGCCCTGATAATATGGCTATGTATGCCTGGGAGCAAATGCCGGGTATTGATATGCTGTTTAATCAATTTAACGAGGAAAAACCGGTGCAATTTGGCAATATCAGGGCCGTGCGCGAATTAGGTAGTGTAGCCAATCAGCTTGGCAAAAAACGGGCGCTATCAGAAACCTATGGCGGCGGTGGCTGGGAATTGACCTTTAAGGACATGAAACGTTTGGCTGATTGGGAATTTGTGTTAGGCGTAAATTTTTTGAACCAGCATTTATCTTTTATGACTATTACGGGTGCACGCAAATACGATTACCCGCAAAGCTTTTCTTATCACGAGCCCTGGTGGCCTTATTACAAATCGCTTAACCATTATTTTTCGCGGTTATCGTTACTGCTATCAAAAGGCCGGCAAAATAATGATATCCTGATTTTAGAACCAACCACTTCGGCCTGGATGTATTATTATAATGGGAAAGAGAATAAAAGGTTTTTTGAGATCACCAAAGTGTTTAATGATTTTGTTACCAGTATGCAAAAAGCGCACCTGGAATACGATCTTGGGTCTGAAAATATAATAAAAGATCACGGTAGTGTTAAGGGCAACCAATTTGTAGTAGGCGAACGGGCATATAAATGTGTGGTTATACCCCCAGGGATGGAGAATATAGACAGCGAAACCTATCGCCTGTTAAAACAATATATGGCGGCGGGGGGCAAAGTTGTTGCTTTTGAAAAATTGCAACTGATTGATGGGGCTGCCAGTGCGCAGTTATTAAACATACCGCAATTAAATAATATACAAACAAGGTATAACACTTCAACTTTACAGTCACTTTTTGAAAATAACAAGTTCCATATTACAGGGTTGGATGGTAAAGCTATAGGCGGGAATATCTATCACCAGCGTAGGCAGCTTACAGATGGTCAACTCCTGTTCCTGTCTAATGCCAGTATGGAAGAAGCAGCTATAGGAGAGGTTGCCTTAGCGGGTAAAGATGTAGTACGGATGGACCTATTTACGGGCAAGATCAGTAAATATGATTTTAAGCAGCAAAATGGGTATATGTCGATTAAATTCAATGTGCCACCCGCTGGCAGTATGATGCTTTTTATCTCAAACCATCAATTACAGGGTTATCAAAAAGAGGCGCCTGCTAAACCAATAATAGTTGTGAAAACTAAACCTGCTTATGTGCAACGGCCTGATAATAATACGCTCACTGTAGATTTTTGCGATTTAGATATCCATCAGCCGGATTCATCTTATAAGAACTTGCATGTTGGTATGGCTTCGAACAAAGTATTTAAACATTATGGTTTTACCGATGGTGTAGGAAACCCATGGAATAACCGCACTCAGTTTAAAAATGCCATTGTAAAACGTGATACCTTCTCAAAAGGTACAGGATATACAGCAACTTATCATTTCACAATTAAAGAAGGAGTTAATTGTAAGCATTTCAGCGCTGTAATTGAACAGCCCCACTTGTGGAGTAATGTAAAAATTAACGGAATTGTGGTAAAAAATGTACCCGGGCAGTGGTGGCTTGATCGTTCATTTGGTGTTTATAAGATCGGGCCTTATTTGAAACCAGGAGATAATCAAATAGCGGTAAGCATATCCCCTATGAGTATATATGCCGAAATTGAACCTGTTTACATCCGTGGCGATTTTAACTTAATAGCCGCTGATAAAGGTTGGGTAATCAGTCCGCCAGTGCCAATTGGATTAGGCAGTTGGGCAAAGCAAGGATTGCCATTGTATGGACAAAGTATTACTTACAGCAAAACATTTTACATACAAAGTTTAAGTAAACAGTATACCGTTCAGCTGGGCAAATGGCAGGGGACCGTTGCTTCGGTAAAGGTTAATCAGGTATTTGCCGGTATCATTACTTCAGAACCCAATAACCTGTCAATAACCCGATTATTAAAAAAAGGAAATAACACAGTGGAAGTTGAGGTAATAGGCAGCTTGAAAAATGTGTTAGGGCCCTTTTACAACAAACCTGTTCCTGGATTAGTAGACCCGGGAAAATGGTATAATATTAAATCTCAACCGCCAGGCAATTCGTATGACCTGTATAACTATGGATTAATGGACGACTTTAAAATTTTAGTTATAAACTGAAGCAAGTAATTGTAGTTGTGTACCCAAATAGGTAACCACAAAAACTCCAATCGTAAGACACGCTGCAATCATTTTTTGAAATATTAAAAACCCATTTAACTATACCGGTCTTAATTATTGGTATTGTTTGAGGCCAGTGCGTTTTTGAGGATAGCAGTTGGTTTCGGTGCTTTATTGTTTTGGGCCCGGTTTTTCATCGCAGCCAGTTCCTTTACTTCAACTATATATTCCGCCAGCGATTTGTACGTGAATATCGCCACGCCATATTCTACGTCGGCCTGATACATTAAAGATAAGCTTACCTTTTTAGAATCCCAGGTATAAATATTTGTATCCTCGTCTGGTTTGGTGAAATAACCGCCATAGGTAGCTATAAAAGTACTCAGCATTTTCGAGCCGTCTTTTTTAGGAAAGAATAGGTATATGTTTACAATCTTATTTTTATAAGTACGCACACCTATCATACTTAAGTTCAAATCATTGGTAAATTTTAACGCGCTGGAATCGCTTACTGCCAGTTTTAAACAACTGTCAGCATCAAACCTGCTGTCGTCATCAAGGTAACTTCTCGCATAGTTTAATTTGTTAATATCCTCGCCCAACTTAATATCCTTAAAGCCAATAGCGGTCTGTAAATAACCAGCAGAGCCAATTTTATTTTTCTGAGCGAAAGCTAATGTGGAAATAAATAAAATAACGACAAGTTGTAATAAAACTTTATTGCAGCTTAATTGGATAAATTTTTTTGCCATAACCTATTACATTAACAATAAATTATTTTATATTTAATGATAATAAAGTAAAAGTTAATTTGTTTTATCTTTAATGTAATTTAATTTCCGGTGTGAATTGGAATGGATATGATTTATTGAAATCTATTTTTAGGTATAAGAAACTGCTATGAATTGTTAACTACTGATCAATCCGAGAAACTTAATCGTATAGAATCTGCTATGATTTTACTATAGGCAGAGGTAGGAAAGTGAGATTAAAACATAGGCGCAAAAAAAATGAATGCCTGTTCCGGGCATTCATTTTTTTACTAATTAAGCTCTGTTTATTTCCAGGTAGCCCAGTTGTTTGCCGCTGCCCAATTGGATGATCCAACAGCCCCACGATAGGTAGTTTTTACAAAAAAGGCTGAAGAAAAATCTACTCCGGTAAAATTAGCACCCGACAATGCTGGTGAACCAGTTGCAGGCGTTAAATCTGGAACCGCGCTATAAGTTCCTGTTAACTTGAAATCAGCCATTGCAATGAGTAAAACATTATTATTTACGCTGTTTGTTTCAAATGTTGCCAATTCAGGGTCCGGGATAATTGATGTACTGGTATCATACGAAAACGTACGATCGCTGTTATCCGACTGAACCAAATTATACCTGAATTCGGCCCAGTCATTATTTAGTATCGCAGGCCTTGTTCTTGGGCAAACCATAAACGCTCCCTGGCTATATTCAGCTACAATAGAATTTCTAATAGCCAGGCGAGTCCCTTTGCGCATGTACACACCCTGGTTAATATTTGTTTTAACCGATTCTGTTCCTTGCGGACCAATAATAGTCATATTAGAAATTACAGGGCGCGTAAGCGGCGTGTTGGTTGTTGGTACCTCATCATTATAACTTTCAAGTCCGTTGGCCCGCAATGCTTGAGAAGATGCCTGCGTGCGGTATGCTATTAAGAATTGTAAATTCCCTTCATAGCCTAAATCGAAATCGAAATCGTCGTCACCATTATTAAAAGCTATCAGGTGTGTTGCATTCACTGTACCGCCCACAAATTGAAAACCATCATCGTTTGAATGCGACACCATTACATTATCAATTTGTGTCCCAGACCCAACGCCTGCAAGGCACAACCCGCTGGCTTTATCTACAATCCACTCATCTTCAGCAGGCGGATTTATGCCCCCACTATATTCTATCCGCAGATAATTAATAGATCCCGAGTTATCGGTTGCTACGCTTCCACCGTATTGTGTATCGTTCGATACAGGTAAGCCTTCCACATGGCCAGTCCCTACATTGGTAGGTGCATTTCCTAATATAATAATTGCGCCCCAATCCCCTTGTTTTTTATTAGTAGCCGCCGATGTAAATACAACCGGGTTATCGGCAGTACCGGCTATATTAATTTTAGCGCCTCTTGTAATAATTAAAGCACTTTTATTATCGGCAAGTTCGTTTACCTGTGCAAAAACAGTAACACCAGCGGGTATGCTGAGTGTCGCATTGTTTTTAACATACACTTTGCCCTTTAAAAAGTAGTTTTTGTTGGCACTTAATGTCGTATTCGTTGATATGGTTCCCTGCAATGTATCTAACTGAGAATCATTGTTGGTAAGTGATAAGCTGTCTTTTTTACACGAAAAAAGAACTGCCGCTGCTAAGATTGGAAGTAAAAAAGTAGTTTTCATGGTAATTGGATTTTATAGTGAAACTACTTTTAAAGAAATTAGTTTTCATTTTGATTAATAAATATAATCTATATGAACACGTTTTAGAAATACATATTAATTAAAAGGTAATGGAATGAAGTTTTTGTTTGATTGAAGCAATTATTGGTTAAGTCATGGCTTTATTAACAGTGTAATAATAATTATGGATAAGTGTACAATCAATTATCCTTAATGTAATTAAAAAGAATTATGGACTATTGGATATAATGTGTGTATTTAGTCCGAATGTGTAGCCTAAATAAGTATTACAAATTGATCTTTAGTGATCACTATTGGCTCCATAGGTACAGGTTTATACAAACAACTATTTATTTGGATTTTAATTTCCAAAGCAGGTTTCGAAATTAAATCGGTATTACAATCTTGGCAACGTATCGGCTCAGATAATACTCGCTCCAGCGGCTCCCATACAGTGATGTTTTTCTTAGACGCAAAAATCGAACTTTTGCACAATGGATTAAAACAATAACACCTTACAATTTCAACGTTTTCCATTTTTAGTTAAAATGTTTATATATATAGCTTTTGTTTACTTAGTGTGGAGTTAGCCGCTATAACCATACTGGCAATATCTTCATCCACCGCACTTACATTCTATATAAAACTGCAACTAAGTGTAGCTAATAAAGACTGCGTTTAGCTATAAACAAAAAGCCTGCCGAACATGAGTGAATGAAATTCAAAAATAATTTTTGTCTAACGTTTTTAATTTTCCTTATATTTAAATATTGATCTGCGCATTTTATGGTAAAAGCAATAGGAAGAGCAGGATTTTTAACTTTAGTACTTATAATAATAGGTTGGGCGTTATGGTTTCATACCATTATAGCCATTATTGTATTTACAATTATTGTAGTTTTTGGCTGGTTAACCTTTATGCTTTATATGGATCCGCCCGACGATTGGAATTAAAACACTGACTAACATTTGGTAAAAAAATAAAATGTTATGAAAGCATGCATAACATACAATGTATAAATTTCTATAAATTTAAGCACTGTTCGACCTAAATAACAGAAAAATCATACAGTGAATATACTAAACTAAACACTTTATTTGCCGATCCGAACCTCCCGGCCATGAAAACTTACCGGCGGCATTATAACGCCATCTTTTACCCTTCCAAATTATTAATGCATCCCCTGGATGAAATGACAAAGTATAGTGTCTATTTTTGGAAATTTTTTTAACTAAAAACTATACAGAATTAGTCATTAGTGTCTAATTAGTCTACATAACTGCTAAAGGTATAAGTTGGATTATATCATTTTTTGTTTAAAAATTGCTTTTAAATTTACCTAAATAACATTTTGGATAATTATTTACAGCTGCATTTAACTTTTGGTTTAATGTTGGCGTATTTATTGTAATTAATGTTACAACAGAGATAAAATTAAATAATAATTATAAAATTATCTTTAATTGTTTTAAAATATAAAGTTGTGGTTAATAATATGGTGAGATTGATATATTTTAAATTAATTATAATGGTAAAGTGAAAATTATTAAATAATAATTGCTCTGTAGTTAACTTAATGATCACTAAAAAATTACAGAAATGTTCACTAGTACTTGCAGCTGCCTGGGATACGACGTATTTGCAGACACCCTTGAAAAACTTCCTACACACCACAAGACCGTTATAAATACAATTAATCAGTACTCTTACTGCATGGCTGAACGGGACGGCGATTTTAAAGATGCTTTAAAGAATTCAGATATCTTGTTGCCAGATGGTATAGGCATCACTATCGCCGCCAAATTTTTAAAAGGCTCTGTAATAAAAAAGGTTTCAGGGGCCGATTTGCATGATTATTTGTTAAAGGATTTGAATGACAAAGGCGGATCTTGTTTCTACCTTGGCTCATCAACAGCCACGCTTGAAAAAATCGAAAAAAGATTAAAAAAGGAATATCCCAATATAAAAGGGTATTTCTATTCTCCGCCATTTAAGAAAGAATTTACCAGGGAAGAAAATCAGGAGATGATTGACAGGGTAAATGAAGTAAGCCCCGACGTGTTATTTATTGGAATGACTGCTCCGAAGCAAGAAAAATGGGCTATAGCCAACAAAAGTTTATTGAATGCAAAATATATATGTTCAATAGGTGCAGTTTTTGATTTTTATGCCGGTACTGTTAAAAGACCAAATAAGGTTTGGATAAATCTTGGACTGGAATGGCTGGGCCGCATGGTATCTGAACCACGGAGATTGTACAAAAGGTACCTGGTTTACGGACCGGTCTTCGCTTACAAGTTGATCCAGCAAAAATTAAAGACAGGGAATACTATTTCTAATAGTAATTCACGTCCTGATGCCCCAGTTATTACAATACCTTCATCATTACGAAACGACGAATACACCGCTGCCTAAATTTATTCGATATGAAACCGAAACACAACTCTGCTAAACTTTCCTTTTTATTCCCCGATCTGCTTGTTTTTAATATTATTCATTTTCTATTAATAACAAACATTGGTAATATAGTAAATAGCCAGGCGCATTTTTATACATTGTTAATTGTATTTAACAATATGGCATGGCTTATATGCTCTCACGTTGCCGGGATATATAAATATGATAGGATTTACAGGGTATACGACTTGCTTAAGCAAACAACAATTACTTACATCTTTTTTGGACTTATTACATGGCTGTTTTTTGACTTGAATTTTTTAGCAGATACAGTAAACTTTATCCTATATGACGTAGTATGGTTTGGAGTATTCCTAATCGCAAGCAGGATAGGCATGGTTGGCATAGTTAAGTTTATAGACAGGACAGGCGTTTTCCGTAAAAGGGTTGTTATTATAGGCGATGTCAAGCAAGCTATTGCCTTAGTTGAACAGTTGGAGAAAAAACAAATTTTTTATGAGATAAAAGGCTTTTTTAACGATACGCCAAACATCGCTAATAATTATGCATACCTGGGTGCTATAAGCGATTGCCTTAGCTATGCCAAAAACAACAATATTGCAGAAATATACTCAGTTATATCGCCTGATTATATGCCTGAACTTTATGAACTGGCAGACGAAGCACAGAACAATTTTATCAAATTCAAATTTGTTCCGCAGTTCCGTAACAACGATAAATATAAATACAGTTTTGAATTTGATGATAGCCTGCCTATAGTTTCGCTCAAACCAGAGCCACTGGCTGAAATTTCAGGCCAGGTTCAGAAAAGGATATTCGATGTTATATTCAGTTCGCTTGTAATTGTGTTTATCCTGTCATGGCTTATACCAATAATAGCGATATTGATAAAAATGGAATCTGAGGGGCCAATATTCTTTAAGCAATTCCGTACCGGGAAAAATAATCGTCCGTTTTTATGCTTGAAATTTAGAAGTTTGAAAGTTAACGATGCAGCGGATACTATGCAGGTTACACAAAACGATGCAAGGTATACACGCATAGGTAAATTTTTAAGGCGTACCAATCTCGATGAATTACCTCAGTTTTTTAATGTTCTTGCCGGCGATATGTCGGTAGTAGGGTCAAGGCCGCATATGTTAAAACATACCGAGGATTACTCTCGCTTACATGGTAGCTACATGCTGCGTCATTCTATAAAACCAGGTCTTACAGGTTGGGCCCAGGTAAATGGTTACCGCGGCGAAATTAAGGTTGATGAACAACTGATAAAAAGAGTTGAACATGACCTTTGGTATATCGAGAACTGGAATTTCTGGTTGGATATGCAAATAGTACTTCAAACGCTTTCAACCACATTTAAAGGCGATAAAAATGCTTATTAGTTATAGTAAGGAAGATAAAAACAATTAATTGAGTGATGTTGCACAACGCACACGGGAATAATTAACCGCTAATTACATCCTGTGTGTGTTTGTGTAATTGTTCGTAAAGGGTAATTATATATTCCTGCAAATGGCTTATTTTTAAAGTTTGGGCAGCGATAGTATTTTTAGCTTCCTGCAGCTCATCCAATAAGGTTTGGCTTGGTTCAGTTTGGTCGGAAATTAAATCAACCACAGATACATTAAATACCTCGGCAATTTGCCTTAGCCTTGAAATATTTAAGTCCGTAATATCCGACTCTATTTTAGAAAAAGCCGGTACTGAAATGCTTAATAATTCAGCAATATCACTTTGAGACCAACCCCTTTGTTGGCGAAGTGCTTTTATCTTTTTACCAATTTCAAACATTGTTGACCTGCATTCATCCAGAGAATGCACCTGTTAATATTATTAATTACAATTAAAGTTATAAAAATTATTGCATCAAATTTAGAATAATTTCAAATATAAATATTAAAAAAAAATTATAAGTAACCTAAAGTTTATTAAATTAATTAAGGTTAAAAATTAAACGTAATTGGTGCTTTTGACACATTTATATTTTGCATTATTTGTATTGATAAGATAAAGAAGTTTTCCTTTGGTAAGGTTTAATATCGTTATTGTAGCTATTTCTATAACTGCAGGTTTATATCACAACTAATTAAATAAACTTTTTTATGCTATGTATGTTGTTTCTTATGCTCTGTAAGCATGCATATGACAAAACGTTTATTTTATCTCATTATTATACTAATTGGTTTCGTTATATCTTTTAATAAAAGTGAAGCTTGCGTTGTTAAAGGGATTATATATAAAGATGCCAATTTTAAAAGTAGTTATGCTACGCCTGTTATTAATGAAAGTGGTACTCCTGGTTATTTAAGTACCACTTACGGCACTGCATCAACGGCAGCAAATTTTACCGTATCCGGAACAAATATGACAGCAGGAATACTTGTTACTCCACCTATGGGGTATGAGGTAAGTGTAAACAATTCAACATTCTACTCCACGTTAACTATTGGTTCGGCCGGTAATATTCCCAACACCATTATTTATATTCGTTTGATGGCTACTGCCTCATCGGGGAACTATGGGGGGAATATTGTATTATCAAGTTCAGGTGCTGCAAATGTAAACGTTGCTACAACAAATTCAACAATTAACAAAGCTCCGTTAACGGTTACCGCAAACAATGCTAATAAAATGTATGGCACAACCTTAACCGGTGGGGCAGGTTCGCAAGCATTTACAGTAACGGGTTTGCAAAATGGTGAAACAATTGGTAGTGTAACAATAGCCTACGGTACCGGCGCGCAAGCAACAGATCCGGTTGGTACTTACACTTCATGTGTAGCCATAGGAAGTGCCACCGGAGGTACTTTTTCGGCTAATAATTATAATATTACTTATGTAGGAGCTAACATTATTGTGAACCCGGCGCCGCTGGTTGTTATAGCAGATGATGTATCAAAAGTTTACGGTACTACAATTACTGGTGGGCCTGGTTCTAAAGCCTTTACAACCGCCGGGTTACAGAACGGTGAAACAGTAGGTACTGTAACTATTGGTTACGGCACCGGGGCGGCCGCAGCGGATGTAGCAGGAGCATATATTGATTGTGTTACCATAGCTGCAGCAACGGGAGGTAGTTTTACAAGCCATAACTATATTATTACCTATGTACCCGGAAAGCTTACCGTAGTCCCGGCGGCACTAAGTATTTATGCTGACGATGTGACTAAGGTTTATGGCACTGTATTGCAAGGCGGGCCAGGATATACGGCTTTTACTTCCAGCGGCTTACAAAATGGTGAAACTATAGGTAGTGTATTAGTTGGTTATGGGACGGCAGGGGCGGCAGACGCGCACGTAGGTAATTGCCGTAGCTGTGTTACTGTGGCTAATGCTACAGGCGGTACGTTTAACCCTTTTAACTACAAAATTACTTATGAACCAGGTAATATATTAGTAACACCTGCACCGCTTACCATTATAGCCGATGATAAAATTAAGCAATACGGCGAACCTAATCCGGTATTAACGGCCAGCTACAGCGGACTGGTAAACGGTGATAGCCCGGCGCAATTAACTATTAAACCTATTATAACTACCCCCGCTACCGATATCTCTCCTCCTGGTAGTTATCCAATAACAGCCACCGGTGCTCTCAGTCCTGATTATACGATTACTTATGTGCCGGGGACATTGCTGATTGTAGAAGCCTATGCTATACCCAATGCTTTTACCCCTAATGGTGATGGTATAAACGATACCTGGCATATACAATTTTTAGATTCATATCATCACTGTACGGTTAGCGTGTATAATCGGTTCGGGCAAAGTGTTTTTTATGCGAATGATTATGGCACGCCCTGGGATGGCACCTTCCAGGGAGGCGCTCTTCCCGCGGGCGTATATTACTATGTAATCGATCTGAAAAATATTAACAAGCATTTAGCAGGTTATATCACTATTATCAGATAGACCTTGGATCTCTCTTTAGTCATTTTTTCTATTTAGAATTAAAACTGTCAACCAGCACTTTTCAGGTTATATCACTATCATTCGATAGACTTGGGCTTTCTTCAAATAATTTATTTTTTTTAAATCTGCACCAGTAACGCCGCAATGTCCTTTGCCGCACGTTCCTCACTACGCGTAATCTTTTACCCTTTATTTGTATAAAAGAAAAAAATTAACCTTTGCGATAATTGAAAATCCATATTGGCATAGGTGTACAGAAATAAGCGCTTCTCTATATAAAAACCGTGCCAATTCTGCGTGTGCCAAAATACTGGAAAAAACTTTTTTTTTAATTTTTTAATTTTTTAGTTAATATTTAGAAATTATTTCTATTTTCGTCACCAGAACGGTTTAAAAACCTATAAATAATTAAAATAACCTGAAGGAAATACACTTAAAAGATTTATTTTTTTCAGAAATTTATTTAACTATACAATAAAATGGTTTTTTCATCGTCTTTAAAAATGTACAAAGTTTCCTAATTAATGTACAATAATTAAACTATTAAATTAAATCTGTTAAAATGAAGTTAAAAAACTTTCTCGGAGCGGAAAAATTGGGCATGGTATGCTCGTTATTTTTCATTGTTACTTTCGCATTGTTAATCTCATCATGCAAAAAAGACTCAGTTACACCTGAAACGCAAACAACCGCAGAAGAGAACGCAATTAGCAAATCCCCTAAAAATACTCCACCAGCCACCACCACAACAACAACTACTACTGAATCAGCTACAACAACTACTACTCCGGTTACCTATAAAGAATCCAGTCCTATCACTTATACAGGTGTTAGTAATATAACTATTAGCGGTGTTTCAATTACTGCCGGTGCTGTACCAGCTATAACTTTAAACAATTGTACTAACGTGCATATAACACTATCACGTTTTGTTAATGGTACAACCGTAGATGCAGTTGGTGTATACTTATACAAATGCAGCAACATAACTATAGATTACTGCTATTTTAACCAGGTTGCGAGTGGCGTTTACGCATCAACAAGCACGGGCGTTTATGTAGCCAACAACCAAATGTTAAACATGATGGGCCCTATGCCGCGCGGACAGTTTGTTCAGTTAAATGCCTGTTACGGTGCGGGTAATAAAATTATGAATAACAAGTGCGAGAACATTATGGGACAAAGTGTTCCTGAAGATGCCATCAATCTTTTCCAAAGTAATGGTACTGCCGATAGCCCTATTACAGTAGCATACAACTGGATTCGCGGTGGTGGCCCAAGCAAAAGTGGCGGCGGTATTGCTTTAGGCGATGGCGGTGGTAGCTACCAAACTGCTTCTGATAACATTTTGGTTAACCCGGGCCAATATGGAATTGCCATTGCAGCAGGTGCAGTAATGTCAATTTTAAATAATAAAATATATGCAGCCCAGGCGTCTTTCACAAATGTTGGTACTTTTGCATGGAATCAATATGCTTCAACCAGCGGATGTTCAATTGTAAGCATTAGCGGCAACGAAGTAAACTTCACAGCAGCAGGAGGGTACCAAAACTCAAATTGGGATGGTGGTAATTGCGGCACAATAAATGGCTGGCAAAATAATACCTGGGCATCCAGCAATTTAACCGCGGCTATATTGCCTGCAACTATCATAACTATGAAATAAATATTTGGTCTTGATATATTGATCTTTAAAACAAACAGCAGCTAAATTTAGCGGCTGTTTGTTTTTTAAGCGATTACCTAAATAAACGTTTGTCATTCCAATCTTCTTTTTTATCCCAACCGGCAGTATTATATCTGCCATACCATAGGTTAATTATTAGCCTCGCAAGCAAACCAGGCCGATTGTATGGCTGTAGGGCAAGTTTATTTAATGTACTAATTAGTTGTTGCCCCATATTTTCGAAGTCCATTGTGCCGATTATTTTTAACGAATTATCCGACATTTCTTTTTTGGCAGACTCCGACAACCCGATAAAACTGAGGATTTTTTGTTGCATCTCTACAACGTTTGACGGATGGAAGCTATATCCATTGACGCCTTCTTTTAATAATGTATTAGCGGCATTAACTTTATTGCTTAATAATACCGGCAAGCCTGCCGCCATGGCTTCGTTCACTACCAAACCCCAGCTTTCGGCGAAGCTTGGTAAAACCAGCGCATCGGATTTATGTAAATATTCAAGCACTTTTTCGTTTTCTATGGCGCCTACAAAGTCTACTGTTTTATGTTGAAGTGATTCCTTGATATCTTTCAAGTCTTGAGCCAGCGGGCCATCGCCAATAATAATTAACCTGTAATTGCTATTAATTTCTTCTACAGCGCGCCAGGCTTTTAATAAGTTTTCGATGTTTTTTATAGGGACCAGCCGGGCTACACAAACAATGGTTTGTTTATTAAATACCCTTTCGCCTTTAAATTTAAATTGATCATTGTCAATACAATCGTATCCGTAAAAGAAATGGATCTTATTTTTGTTCAGTATCCCCGCATACCCTTCTTCATAGTTTTTTGATGGCAGCCACAAGGCATCGATCTGGCGGGTGATTAAATTCTTTATAGTTTGCACTAAGAAGTTTCTTTTTACATCCGAAACCTTCGCATCGTCAAACATTATAAACTTTTTCTTATTAGCTTTTGCCCACTGTAAGGATAGAGCCCCGGCATAAAAAACAATCGATCCGGCAATTACTATGTCCGGCTGCAGTTCATTTAGTTTTGAAAATATTCGGTCTTTAATTTGATATTTGGTAAGCTGGTCATTGCTCTTGTCCGGGAAAAGGCAATCCCACCACGCTTCTTTTTTACTATATAGATCGAAATCATAAGGCGATCCCTTACCAAAAAGCTCAACGGCATACAGATCAATCCCCTTAGCATCTAGAAATTTTCTTAAATATATCAGCCTGCGCTTCCAATACACACGCAGATCGTTATGAACAATTAAAATTTTCATTTACTGATAATTAAGATAATTTCATTTGAAGTATATACTGAGGTGTCAGTTAATTGTTTAAATATTGTTCTTTATATAAAAGATCATCCTTTTTGTATTTGTCGTACAAAACAGGGAACAAAGTTTTAACCCAAAGCTTTACAAAAATTATTGGTAGCGATAATGGAAAATGCACCCATGTATACCGTAAATACTGCTTATAACCTAAGCCTTTTGGGCTATATAAGTACTCTACGCGCTTTTTTAAAGGTGTACCATGGGGTAACCAAGTCATCATATGGTCGTTATCGCAATGGCCATAGTAGCCGGGGGCTACCCATGCTTTAACACCATTTTTTACACCGGTTAGTGTATAATCATAATCGGCTATCCCGTGTGTGTATCGTTCGGATAAGATGCCGATTTTTTTTACAGTGGCTTTATCAACCAGCATAATATTGGCGTTGCCAATTTCGCAGGCTTGCAGTTTGGTTTCGTCTGGTCGCAGAAATAAAGCTTTTCCGGTTATTTTATTGGTAAGTTTTAAGCCACCATAAGTTATGTATTTATATGAACTGTCCAATACTGTTCCCATTATAATGTTCCCTTCATGATCTGACTGTGTATGTGCGGCTAACAACTCTTTAATAGCATTCTCTTTTAGTACAACATCGTCGTTAAGTAATAAATAAAAATCATATTCTTTTTTTACCATTACCCGTTTCCATAATGTACGCATGCCACCAGCCCAGAACAGCGACCCCGAACCTCTCTCAACAATAACTGATGGAAAGTGGGATTGAACATAGTCGGCCGTACCGTCAGGCGAGTTATCATCTAACAGGTATACATCCAATGTATAGCCCTCAGGCATTTCCTGTTTAACAATACTTTCTAAAAACCTGCTCGTTGTTTTGATTCTGTTGTATGAGCAGCTTAAGGCGGCGATTTTCATAGGTTTTAGTATCTTATATTCTCAGTACAGCAATTAGTAATAAAAGTTCATTTATAATCGTTAATTGTTAGCCATTATAGTTTCATCAGTTTCTTGCAGCTTAGCATCTGTAGAGGTAAAAAATAAAGGCTTGCTTTGTCCATTTAAAATAGTAGCATAAATTGATAAGAGGTCACTGGTTATTTTTTCCTGATCGTGTCTAAGTAAGGCGCGCTCTCGTGCCTGTTTACCATACGCAATGGCCTTTTTATAATTATCTTTCAATTCCATAATTGCACCAGCCATAGCATACGGGTCACCATCCTGTATTAAAATACCTTCTTTGTTGTCATCCATCAGGCTGCCGGTGCCACCTGCATTGGTAGCAATACAGGGCACCCCTAAAATCAAAGCTTCGCATAAGCTATTTGGACTGTTTTCAATATGCGAGGTAGCTATATACATGTGCGATTCCAATAAACCTTCAATCAAGGATGCTTCATTGATCATGCTTAAAAACTTAACATTGGGTGATACGGGCTGTTTATTGCCTTTTGATGCTATCCTGACAACTTCATCATTTCGCCCGATGCCGGCTAACTGCCATTCATAATCAATATTAATTTCGTCAAGCAAGCGCGCGCAGTCCAATAATGTTTCTAATCCTTTGTATACATTTCCCCATATGGTAGTAAATAATTGAAGTTTAGCAGCAGGTTTAAAAACCCATTTGTTAGTATAAAAGCCGCTTCGCAAAATCTCATCGTTGTGGTAATACCTTGCAGAAGGGGCTAACACCTTTGTTACCCTTCTGTCCCAGGCTGTGCGGCCGATAAAGTGTTTAGAATGCTTATATATTTCCTGTTCCCTGGCGGCAATTTTAGCAAACTGCTTATACACATGTATAAATGTCCTTGAAAAAATAAAACTCTTTAAATCCGAGTGTTTCAGTACATCAAACCAGGATATTTTAGAAAAGAATTTATACCGATAAACCGTGATGGTGCCCTGTATGGAAACTACTGTAGGGATATTAGTATACTTTTGTACAAGGCCAAACGGACTTTCTGTACCATGGATATGGATAAGGTCCGGCTTGGCTTCCTTAACTACATTTAAGAATAATTGATTATCATATTGGCTTTCAATACTATTAAACAAACGTCTTTTCATTTTAGTTAGATTGCCATGTTTATACTTTTTGATCGGATAATAGGTTGTAGCGCCAAGTTTAAAAGGCGGTATTTCTTTATTATGATAAAAAGCTATAGAAAGATCTATCTTATCCTGTATGTTTTTTTCCAGGGATTTTATCCAGCCGATGCCTTCGTAGTTATTGTTTAAATAGGCATCGCTTAAGCCGGCAGACAAAGAGAACCATAATACTTTCATAATAATTATCTTAAGTTAAGGTGTGGTTATATTACCCACCATATATATCCATCTAATCAACTAAAGCCAATTGTGTACTTGTTAACCTATCATTGCTAAACGCGTTTTCACTCTCTGTAACATTTGGTATGGTATAGTGATATAAAAACAAAAAGCAAAGTATAATTGAGGTTACAAAAATGCATTCCCCGAAACCGCAAATAAGAATAACAGTTAGCCCATAGATGCTAAGTTCTATACTGTGTGTGTGTTGTTTAAAAAACAGGTAGCATTTGCGCATTATATAAATTAGCCCTATGCCGCCAAACTGTGCCATTAATACAAAGATGCCGTTAGAAAGATTTATGTGCTTAAGGATCGGGACAACCCGGTTATAGATGTTAGAAACCCCCCAAATTAAATTATAACCAAATAATTGAATAAGGTATAAACTGCTGGCAAACCTATTTAAAGGCATACTTTCGCCGTGTTGAACGTACCAATCGCTAAGGGTTTGAATGTTTTTCATATCATCCATATCCTTATGGTAAATCATTACTATTTTATCCAGCAGAAAAGGTACCATTGCCGCTAAAACACAAAGTATGGGGCCTACAAAAAACAACACGGTTATAAGTTTAGCGCCTCTGCCTCTATAATATAACAATATAATGAAAGCGAACGCTACGTAAGTGGTTGTGGAAAGTGTGGTAAGTATAGCAAGCATTATCCATTTGGCGCGTTTATCAAAATTGAAATTGTTGGTTACTAGTTGTAATAAAAGGCTCAAATTCAAAAAGAACCCAAATGCACCGGGCTCCCACGAGAAACCCGCATTGCGGATATGATGCTGCTTTACATATGTAAAAACCAGAAAATTGACATACCCGTTAAAATGCGTATGTGGTAGGCTTAATGCTTTTCCAAAAGCATACAGTTCGTCACCGGCCACCAGTTGTAAACAATATAATGGTAGAGAAAGGATTGCGAGCTGAAAGATCACTTTTATTAAATAGGGTACTGCCTTATCTTTTAATACCGCGCAAAAAAGGAAACTTGTGAAGATGTATTTAAACAAAAACACAATGTCGTTAATATAAAAACTGGCGGGTAAATGAATGAAAAAAAACGACCGTAGCGTACAAAAGGCGATATATATTAACGAGAACTTTCCAAATAATTCAAAATCACTTTTATTAAACCTTTCTTTTTTAAACCCTACCCACAAAATGATCAAATCAATAGCAACCCAACAAGCGTTGGTAAGGTCAAAAAACGATGCTTTGGCCGAAAGAATAACAAAAAGTAAAGTTATGAAATAATACATGCTTACTTATTTTGTGTCAAAAACCAATTCGGGTTCTACGACAATTTTCTCCTTAGGCGTTTTATTTATTTTCTTTAAAGCCGAGTTTATTTCTTTTTTCCATATCAAAACTTGTATAACCGTCCATAGGATACTGGCATATACCAACGAATTAAGCCCCCAGTGAAAGTACCGGATGAACACCAATACCACCGGCACATGTAATAAAGCGGTGATCAATGAAACGATAGCCTGCATTTTAACCTTCCCGGTACCGTTTAATACTATTGAATAAAGTGTAGTGTACAAATTGACGCAGAAATAAATGGCCATTACACAACTTAATATAAATGGTACATGTACTTTATTACCGACCCATATTTTAAACACCGGTACAACTAATACTAACTGCAATAGTGTGATCGCTAAAAAAATACTGGCTATTTTAACCAAGCTTCTTATACTGGCTTTTATCCACGCAAAATCGAATAAGGCGAAAGCGTTAGTAAAGGCGCTCCAGTAAGAAGTAAGTATGATGTTAAGTATTATCCCTGTGGTTGAAAAATACTTGTATAAAAGATTATATAAGGTGACATCCGAACCGCCAAACTCATGGGTGATAATCAATTCTGATGTTGAGTAAAGAAAAACCCAGGCTATTTGCACTATAAAAAATGCCAAACTAAGGCCAAACAACGACTTACTTTTTGCCAGGTTTACTTGTTTCAGCGATGGCCGGATATGTTTATAATCAGTTCTGAATAATATAACTGTAGCAGCAATTAACACAACTACAGGTAATACGGTTTGTGCTATAGCAAGCGCGAACATGGAGCCGTGTAAATACTTACTGAAAAAAATTATAGGCACTAACGGAATAAAATTACACAGTAGCTGAATAAGGTTGGATTTATAAATTTTTTGGTCGCCTTGAAGAATGGAAGCTATGGGCTTTAAAAAAAATTGCATTAACAGCCCTATAAATACTGCGGCAATGGTTAGTAACAACTCCCTTTCGTCAAGTTTGGTATTGAATATGGAATTCCAATGGGCGTATTTTAAAAAAACACCAAACAAAAGTAGGATAGGGACCACTATCATAAATAAGATTGCATAGGTGGATGACACCGCAATTTTTGCTTCTTTATAATTTTTGACGGCCAGATATTCAGCCACCTTATTCCTTAACCCGTTAGCTAATCCAATATCCAGTATACTTATCCAACTTACGGTTGACGAAATTGCAAGCCAAATACCGTATTTATTAGTATCAAGTAGCTTGAGAGAAAAAGAAATAGTAAGAAATGATACAATTATGCTTAATGCCCTTAAAACGAACGAGACAATTATATTAAAGTTAACCGCCGTTGTTCGTTCCTTGCCCCCAGATAACGAATTAATATATCCCTTTAATAATTTTATCACCTTTTGTAATTTAATATCGTTATGCTTTGTACTAACACCCGCGCGCCCTATTTGTTGAACAGAAATCGCCATAAAATCAATAAACCTGACTGTTTTTATAGTAGTTTTCATAGCGTAATCCTTCGCTGTCACGTCCCCCGGCTAAACCGTTAAATATGATATTCATTTTAGGGAGCAACTCCTCAGTATGCAGCTTTTGAATAAATGGCAGTAATGATCTGGAAGTTTGATCGTAACGTACCACGTACAGGGTATTATCGCAATACCTGGCCAGTGAAAGGGCATCACTTATTGAATGCACAGGCGGAGTATCAAACAATACATAGTCATATTCCGCTTTTAATTCTTCTACAAGCATTTGAAATTGTTCTTGGTCTAATAGCTCAGAAAAATCATCAATAAAGTCGCCACTTGAAATAATTGAAAGATTAGGATACTGATCGCATTTTTGTATTATTTTTTGTAAACTAACTTTTCCTTTAAGATAGTTTGTTAAACCTGGCGATGTGGTTAAACCAAATGTTTTACTAATATTCGGCTTATAGATATCAACCTCTAACAGAACGGTTTTTTTGGACGCATTGGCCAAAGAAATAGCCAGGTTACTACTAATAAAGCTTTTTCCTTCATTTGCAACACTTGAAGTTATTAAGGTTGCAGTGCCTGATGCACTTTCAGGCTGAAGTAAGGTTAACCGCGAGCGTAAATGCCTAAACTGTTCTATTAATATAAAGCTGTCTTTATTGGTTTTTTCGTTGAAAACAATTGGCGAGGTTAAATTCACATAACTGAATTCTGATAGCACAGGTATACCGGTGTGGCGTTCAATTTCTTTACGGTTGTTAACCGCGTTTTTTACCACATCTTTTCCATATATGAATCCCACGGGGAAGATTAGGGCAAATAAAAAGGCGGCGCCAAATGGGATATATTTTTTTGATGCTTTTAAAGGAAGTATATGTGCAGCATCTACCAAACGTACATTTGATGTAGATGAGGCATACGTTAATGCTATTTGTTCGCGCTGCTGTAATAAATATTTATATAATGTTTCTTTATTTGATTGCTGGCGACCCATACCGGCCAGTTGATGCTCTTGCACCGGAACATTTTTTATGGATGACTGAACAGTTGATTTAAAGCCCTGTAATGAATTTTGTGTGGTAAGTAAAGAGGATTTAATGCTTTTTATATTGTCTTTAATTGCAGTTTTAAGCGCGGAAATCTGGCTGTTCAATGGATCAAATGCCGGGTTTTTTTCAGGCAGTGTAGCAAGTAGTCTGTTTTTTTCCAGTTGTACATCTGATAGTTTTTGTACCAATTCAACCAGGTGTTGATCTGTAATTCCCAAGGTTGATGGGACACTGCTATTATTGTTTGATGATTGGTTTAAATATTCATCCAACTTGTTGATAATGCTTAACTGAATACCGATATCATTTAGTTTTTCACCGTTGGCTTGTATCTGTTGCAAATACATTTGCGATTGGGCGTTTACATCAGTCAACTCATTTTGACTACGGTACCCCTCAATTTTATTCTCCGCATGATTTAGTTGACCAGAAAGCGAATCCAGCCTGTCATCAATAAATTGGAGCGTACTTTTAGCGATCTTATTTTTTTCGGCAACTTCATTCTGTTTATAAAAATAAATGAGATAGTTAATGAAGTCCTGACCTCGTTTTATGTTTTTATCAGTAATGGAAATATTAATTACAGTAGCTGGTTTTTGTTCCGCTTCCACTTTTAATGCACTTTGATAGTTTAATACAGTCAAATCGGGATCATTTACCTTAATTTCAATAACGCTGCCAATATATTTTTTAAGATTGTTGTTTGCTGTAATTGTCCATGAGCCTATCTTATCGGTTATCATTTCACCAAAGTGATGTTTGCCCGAATTGCTATCATCATCTATAAGGGCGTAAGTATTTGCATCAACAAGCTGAAATTGGAGTTTTCGCGGTAGGATAGGGGTGGTATGGTTTAGCAAATTCATTTTAATTGGGCTATTACCATATAAATCCGGATCTTTTATCATGCCGCCTTTTAACTTATAATCAGCCCACAACTGAAAATAATCCACTACCTGCTTTATAATCTGGTTCGATCTTAATATCTCCATTTCGTTTTCTACTACGCGCGGGGCGTTAACCTGGTCCAGTTGCTGGAAATCGACCAATGAGGTTTTTTCCGCGGGAGATTTATCGCTTATATCCTGAATTTCAAGGGTCGCCACAATATCGTATGAGGGCTGCACATATTTTTTATAAATTATTACGCCTATTAAAGCAATAATGAACGAGACGAGGAATAATTGCCAATAGTCCGCATATTTTACTAATAATGCCCTTAAATTAATAGCATCTTCGCTACCCGTGGTTTGATAAGATTTATTATTAACAGTTGATCGACTAATCATGATATAAATGCATTATGAATTAAGAACCTAACGATAATATATAAACATAGCCGAGAGCACTACAGCAGCAATTGACAAGGCTGAAAGGGTTATTGTAGTACGTTTATAACTGCGACTAACCGTATCATATTTAGTTTTATCCGGATCCACATATATCACATCATTGTTATGTAAGTAATAATATGGTGAATCAAACAGGTCTTTTTTAGTTAAATCAATCGTATAATACATCCGCTTGCCATCCTCTTCGCGCACCAGCAAAATATTTTTTCTGTTTGCGGTAATATTTAAATCGCCGGCCAGGCTTATCACTTCATTAATATTTATCCGTTCATTCTGAATATTGTATACATTGGGCCTCAATACATCGCCAAAAACAGAGACCTTGAAATTCAGAACGCGGATATTAACTATCGGATTTTTAAGGTATGGCAATAAATTACTGGTTAGTTTTTTTGCTACCTCATCAGTTGTCATCCCGGCTACTTTCATATCACCTACCAGTGGCAATTGCACGTTGCCATTAACATCTACTTTAAAACCATAAACAGGATTAATGGCATCCGGGCTTGCACCGTTAACACGGTTGGTGCTGGTATTAAAAACCGAAGCTGCTTCCTGGTTAACACTGTTTACATTTATGCCTAAAATGTCGCCACTTTGTATTTTAAAAGGCGCATAATTATTTATTTTTTCTTCAAAATAACCCGAATGATCGGCGTTTTGGAAATAGGATACATTTTGATATCCGCTATCTTTAAATACACCTTTATCTCTAAAAAAACTACATGATGATAGGATCAGAGAAAACGCCAGTAATGTTGTTTGAATAATAGTATTTTTCATCGCATTTTAGTTAGTGTAGTTATGACGGTAAGGATAACCAGTTAGACAATAAATAGTTTTATTGTCAACGTGTTATGTGTGATTTTAATTAAGCTGTTTCATAAAACTTGTTTAAACATAAAAACATACTGTTCTGTGGCCGTATATCCAATTTTGTTATAAAATCCATAGGCAGGCATATAGCGGTTGGTCATTAACACGATCGATCCAATTTGATTTTCCGATGCATATTGGTCGCAATAGGCAAGTAACTTTTTCCCATAGCCCTTTCCCTGCTTTTCGCCCGAGATAAAAAACTCATCAATCATTAATTGATCGTTGGTCCACCAGGTTTTAATATGGCCAAAAGTTGCTCCTGTAATCTGCCCTTCGTCATATAAAACAAATCCAACAAATTGACCGCAGGTTAAATACTCCGAAAGATATTTTTTTGCCCTGTCATACGTCCAGCTATAGTTCCAGGGTGGGCCATTATATGCTTTTAAAAATGCCTGTATGCATTCTTCAAGGTTTCCTGTTGTAATGGGTGCTATCATTTTCTAAAAACATTAACATTTAAACCAGTGTCTTAATTCCCGCTGTGGTATCTGCCATTTCAGTAGTTTGTATTGTTTCCTCCTTTTCATCTAAACTGGCACTTAGTATGGCTGCGAATGCTTCAACGTTTGGTGGCGTAATCATAGTTAAATGATCGCCGGGTACGTCATATCGCACAACTCCGCCAAGTGCATATTTTTTCCAGCCTAAAAATTCAGTATCATAAACATAATGAACGCATATTTGTGCTTTATACAGATAAACTTTACCATCAAACGGTTCCATTTTATAATTCCTGAAAGCATATAAGTGCTTATCTTTTATTTTTTTAATAAGCTGATAGAAATTTTTGGTTTCTTTCTTTAAAAAATATTTAGAAAGAAAACCTGGTTCGGGGTTTTTATACTTTTTTCTGAAATTTGTTATTGGATGGAGTATAGATGATTTTAAAAAGGATAATAAGATAGGTACGTTCCTTTTAACTTTTTTTGGCAAAATATAATACCAATCCTTGTATTCCGACTTTTCGGCGTCGGTATCGAACATAATTAGTTTTTCTACTTTCTTGCCCATCGCAGCCATTTGCTTACGTATTTCTAATGCTACGTAACCTCCAAAAGAATACCCTGCTAACAGATATGGCCCGGTAGGGTTGTGGCGTATAATTTCGCTGAGATAAAATTTTGCAATATCCGGTAAGTTATCCAGCGGTTCATCAATTCCATTTAAGCCCACTGCCTGTAAACCAAATATTGGCCGGTCTTTATCCATTACAGCCGCCAGGCTACTAAAATTCAGCACATTTAGCCCTTCGCCATGAATAATATATAATGGGGTTTTATTTCCGGTGGATTTAATGGGTACCAGGCATGTATAAGTTGTTTCTTTTTTATCGTTATCAATAAAGTTTGCCAGTAACTGGATATTGGGATATTTAAAAAGGACCGCCAGTTGGAAACTACGCCCCAGTTTTTTTTCCAATTTTGATAAAATTTGTACCGCCATTAGCGAGTGTCCGCCAAGGGCAAAAAAGTTATCATCTATACTTATTTCGTTTAGCCCCATGCATTCCTTCCATATACTTGTCAGTATTTTCTCGGTGGGTGTAATAGGCTGTAATAAACGTTTTCTCTGCAATAATGTGTCCGTAAACTCAGGCAAGGCATTTCTGTCTATTTTACCATTTGAATTAAGTGGCATTTTATCCATCTCAACCCATACGGCAGGTATCATATAATCCGGGAGTTTGGTTTTTAAATAAGCAGTTACAGTTTCTTTTTCAAACGTTGCTTTAGGCACTACATACCCAATTAACCTTTTATTACCATCAGGGCCTTTTTTTGCTAATACAACGCAGCTTCTAACTAACTCGCTTTTGTTTAAAACACTTTCTATTTCGCCCAGTTCAACCCTGAAGCCGTTAATTTTTACCTGGCTGTCCTTTCTGCCCAAAAACTCCATGTTAAAGTCAGGCATCATCCTGCCGGTATCTCCTGTGCGGTACATCATACCCCCCAATTGACTATTAAACGGATCGGGAATAAAGGCTGCATTGGTTTTTTCTGCATCATTAGCATAACCGCGCGCCACGCCTACACCACCTATATACAAATCACCTGGTTCACCTGTTGGTACAGGTTTTAGCTGCTCGTCCAGTATGTAAAAAAAGTTATTATAAATAGGCTTACCGTAAGGGATGCTGCGCCACTCAGGGTACACCTGCTCAACAATATAAAAGTTTGACCAAATGGTCCCTTCGGTAGCGCCACCTAAGCTTACAAACTGCGCTTGCGGGAAAAATTTTTTGGTCCGGGTTGGCAAATCTATCGGTATCCAGTCCCCACTTAAAAAGATGGTTTTTAAGCCCTCGTGTTTATAGTCAGGGCGCTCTTGTTCTAAATTTGCTACCAGATAGTCTAAAGTGGTAGGGACCGAATCCCAAAAAGTAACCTGATAATCAATCATCAGGTTCTGCAACATCCGCACATCCTGTATCTCTTTATTTTCGGCAATTACTATGGTGCCGCCAGCTGCCAGCATTCCAAAAATATCATAAACCGATAAATCAAAACACATGGAAGTAATAAACAATAGCCGGTCATGGGGCCCTACGTTAAATTTAGTATTTACCCATAATATCAGGTTCACTACACTGTGATGCTCAATCATTACCCCCTTAGGCCTACCGGTTGATCCGGAAGTATAAATTGTATAAGCTAACTGGGTTGAAGCAACGTTTACCGGTGGGTTACTTTCGTTCAACTCTCCGGGGTCTAAAAAATTAATTTTAAGAAAGCATTCCGTGCTTATTGTACTTTTTAATGGGTAATCGTTATTCGCGATGACCAGTTTTAGCTTTGATTGATTAAAGATGTATAGTTGCCTGTCTACCGGGTATTCGGGGTCTATAGGTACATAGGCTGCACCGGCTTTCATAATAGCCATCATGCCAATTATCATGTCAAAATCGCGGGTAACCAGCAATCCAACATTATCCTGAGGCATCACACCCTTAGTCACCAATAAATTAGCTAAACGATTGGCTAATTTGTTTAAGTCGGTATATGTTATTTTATTAAGACCTTTTTCAATAGCAATAGCCGACGGGTTTTTTGCTACCTGTTCTTCAAAAAGTCCAAATATGGTTTTTTCTTTAGGATACGGAACAATGGTATTATTAAAATCATTCATAGTGTAGTTAGTAACAATAAGAGATAGCCTATGTATCTTTTTTGGAGCGTTTTATCTCCGGCGGAAGATTTTAACCGTCGCTTCGCTTTATGATAAATGCATTTTCTGGTTACTCGTATTGATTCTTTATCTCGTAGCCAGACTCTTTTAATATCCTTTCTTTCATAAACAGCTCAACGTCGGCATTTACCATTTCTTCAACCAGGCTTTTTAAATCATATTTCGGCGTCCAGTTCAATTTTTGCTGACATTTGGTAGGGTCGCCAATTAAAAGGTCAACCTCGGTGGGCCTAAAATATTCTGCATCAACAGATACAACAGGCTTGCCAATCTCCAGTAAGTAATCGGGATTGCTGCAACTTGTTACATATCCAACTTCATCTACCCCGGTACCTTTAAATTCAAGGCTGATACCGAGCACACCGAAAGCTAATTTTATAAAATCCCGTACTGTGGTTGTAACGCCGGTAGCAATTACAAAGTCTTCGGGTTTTTCTTGTTGCAGTATCAGCCACATAGCCTCTACATAATCTTTTGCGTGTCCCCAATCGCGTCTGGCGTCAAGGTTTCCAAGGTATAGGCGGTTTTGCAAGCCTAAAGCTATTTTAGCAGCGGCACGGGTAATTTTACGGGTAACAAAGGTCTCTCCACGCAGTGGGCTTTCATGGTTAAAAAGGATACCGTTGCAGGCAAACATGCCATAAGCTTCGCGGTAATTCACTGTAATCCAGTAAGCATACATTTTAGCCACAGCATAAGGTGAACGCGGATAAAAAGGGGTAGTTTCAGATTGCGGCACAGCTTGTACCAAGCCATACAATTCTGAAGTTGAAGCCTGGTATACTTTGGTCTTTTTCGCAAGGCCTAATATGCGCACTGCTTCCAATATACGCAGTGTACCAATCCCATCGGCATTTGCGGTATATTCCGGTGTGTCGAAACTTACCTTAACATGCGACATGGCTCCTAAATTATATATCTCATCCGGTTGTGTTTGCTGGATGATCCTGATCAGGTTGGTAGAGTCGGACAGGTCACCAAAATGCAGAACAAAGTTTCGGTCCACTTCATGCGGATCTTGGTATAAATGATCAATGCGGTCGGTGTTGAATAAAGAACTTCTTCTTTTAACGCCGTGTACTATATAGCCCTTTTTTAATAAAAATTCTGCTAAATAGGAACCGTCCTGACCGGTTATACCTGTAATTAAGGCAACTTTTTTCATGGGTAAAGCTTGTTGAAAGTAAATGTTGTTATGGTTAATTAATAATGCTATTATGTTTTACTACAGATTAATTTAATAATTAAGTAATTGTTTTAAAAATTCATTCTTTTTTTTAAAGTTGTAGTTAATAAATAGGTTGGGTTTAAAATACATCACGTCTTTAAAAATTAATATGATATGGATTATTGTTTAACAAGTGCTTACCCAAATACAATAAGGCGATTGCGCATATGTATTAAAGAACCATGTTTAGTTCTACAACAACTCAATTCGGTTTTTGTTAATAATATAACACCGGTTTTAAGTACAAATAATGGGAATTGTTAATTATAGGTTATATAATAGCATGAATAAGGAAAATTACACTCAAGAGTATGGGGTTGATTATATAGTTATGAAACCGGATATGATTAATCTGTCAACCATATTACTATCCATCGTCGCCATTCTCATTTTATCAATTACACTTCTCAATGCGAAAAATATCAATGAGCCTGAGGGCAGAAAGGGCGTAATTACCACAATATATAAGAGGAACGCAATTGACAATTACCACGCTTCAAATGCGATTTCCTTATCTGATGTGCATAATAAAACTATCAGGGGTTTGCTAATAACAGGGGGCAATGTCCCTCCCATAACTCTAAAAAACTGTAGTAACATTCGCATAACCGGTAATAAGCTATTGAATTCAAAGGCTGTAGGAATCTATCTTTATCGGTGTAAGAACATAATTATTGATCATAACTATATCACCAAAGTAAGCACCGGGGTTTATGTTCAGCAAACTAATGGTGGCGGTATAGCTATAGAAAATAACCAATTTTTAAATATGCTTGGCCCTTTACCCCGGGGGCAATTTGTTCAATTTAATAATGTGAATGGTCCCGGGTGTATAATAGCCAATAATGCGTGCGAGAACATAATAGGGGAAAGCTATGCCGAAGACGCCATAAGTTTATACAGCAGTAATGGTACAGCTGCAAGTCCCATTACTGTTAAAAATAACCGTATAAGAGGGGGGGGGCCAAGCAAAACCGGTGGGGGTATTGCCCTTGGCGATGCGGGCGGCAGTCATCAATTAGTGGAAAATAATTTGCTGGTTAACCCGGGGCAGTATGGTATTGGTGTGGCCGGCGGTACCGATATGCAGATTTTAAATAATAAAATATATGCTAAGCGGGCAACTTTTACCAATGTTGGTATATCTGTATGGAACCAATATACCAGCATTAGCGCGTGTGCTATGATTGTAGTGCATGGGAACGAAGTTAACTGGACCAACGCTAAAGGTGAATTAAACCCTGCCTGGAATAGCGGCAATTGCGACCCTGTAATAGGCTGGAACGATAACAACTGGAATGCAAAAATTGATTTTACAATTTTACCCAGGGTGTTAATAAGTGATGCAATACGCTAACCGGAATACTAACATCCTTCAATATAAGTCGTTCCTGTCAATTAATTAGTTGCAGGTGTATTTAAAAGCGGTGCATAAGTTACATCGGGTGTGCTTGTTGCAACAATCGCCTTTGCTTTAGGCCGTTTGAAAGTAAAAAGCCACCACATTTTAAGCTGCATACACAAATTATAAATAATAATGGGGATAGCTATGCCGCTTGTCCATATAGCCATAACCAAAAAGGGTACATTGCTTATTTTTAAAATGTTAACCAATATTACACGCGCCATGGTCATTATAATAATTTGCATGCAATAAATGTATAGCGAGTGAAAACCTATTACCCGTAAAAATTTAAGCGCATTGTACTTTTGAAGCAAAAAAGAAAAGTTGACCGAAATAGTACAGCCTACCAAGGCCTCTAATAAAAAGAATAAAGGCATTTTGTGTTCAACATAGTTTATCCCATCGGGGCCACCGTGCATATTGTATGATGCAAACCGGTATTGTAACATTAAAAATATGGCCAGCAATGGAAAGAATATTTTAAATGATGCAAAACGCCTGGCATATTCGGGGTTTAGTACCGTATTGGAGATCAGATCTCCGATAGAGAAAAATAAATAATATTCAAAAATATCGGTTAACGAACCAGCATTTAAATCATTAATGTGGATATAAGCCGAAATAGCGTAAAGCACTAAACCTAATAGAAACTGTTTTATGAGGCTTATATTAAGTTTTGTCCTTATTGTAGCATATATCACGCTAATAAAAAACAAAGCGTTTAAATACCAAAAATGCCCTGTTTTTCGCGCATCGATAAGCAAATTAAGGTAACTAAAAGCAGTGGTGCCATTATGCGTGAAACGGGATGTAAGTAACGAAAAACTAATCTCGATAAAGCCCCAGATAAGTAAAGGGTAAAATATGGTATCTGCACGATAGATGGAGTACCCCTTGAGCCCTTTCTTTTTTAAACCGCCTGAAATGAATATACCTGATACGATAAAGAACAATGGCATCCTGAAGCCATATAAAAAAATACTGAGATACGTAATGGCGGGATAGGAATTTAATGCTAATCCATGGTTTTGTAAAATAGCTAAACAATGCCCAAAGCCGACTAGTATGATACTAATTCCCTTGTCACTATCGATCCATACCCAGCGTTTTTCCCTTAAAATAGATTTCGCGTTAAAAAGTTCCATAATTGGCTGATGTGTTGAATTAAAACAAACCTATACAGAAAAAAGTTTGCGTATAAATTTATAATTAGCTGTAGTGTAGCATAGTGTGGTGGGTGTGACTACAAAAACACACAAAAAAATTCTTAATAGGCAATAAAATTTACATAAACAACTATTTTGATTCATTGAAAAATAAATTTCTAATTAAATGATTCAAACATAGTAGCTTATGGCTCACGTTTTGATGGATAAATAATCTTAAATAATAATATTAAAAACTATTGGTTAAAAACATTTCCAAACAGCAAGTGTTGTTCCCGTTGTCGAATTGATATTATCTGAATGTAATTTATTAGTTAAACTTTAATCTATACTACTATGAAAACATCATCTATTCTTGCCATTTTTATTTCCGGGTGCTTGCTGGTATCGTTCAACAGCTGCAAAAAAACAAAGGATGTTATTGACGTACCATCAGATCAAACACCAACAGGGGGTGCCCAATCCGGCGGCACAGCGGTTACACCAACAAACCCCGTAACTGCTACTACCACCTGCGATTACAATTTTAGCGATACTACACTTACCAACCATGGCTGGACAAAGGCATTCGACGATCATTTCAGCGGCGATCTGTCTAACTGGTATGCGCTTACCGGCGGTGTGACAAACGAAGTAATGTGCAACGAGCCTGCTAACGCAAAAATTGTAAACGGCGAATTGCAGATATCGGCAAAAAAAGAAACCGTAACAGGCCCTGTAACGGTAGGTAGTACTGCGCAGCAAACCTTTAACTATACATCAGCTTCAATAACCAGTAATCAAGTGTTTTCTGCAAGCACGGCTACGCCAAAACTAATGATAGTTGCGAGGGTTAAAATGGCTTCGGGTTATGGGCTTACATCAGTGTTCAATAGTTTCGGTACAAACTGGCCAACAAATGGACAAATTAATTTCTTCCAGGTTGGGGGAAATGATACCAGGGAGTATTCTACCAATTATTTTTATGGCACCCAGCCCTCACAAAATACAGTAGTTGGCGGTATGCAATACAATCCCGTTAACTCAGATCTTTCGAGCTGCTATCATGTTTTTATGACCGAATGGAGCCAGGCCTCGCTTAAATACTACATTGATGGCAGATTGGTTGAAACAAAAACCGGTGATGTGCCCCAACTTTTTAACAAACAGCAATCTCTTGGTTTAAGCTTGCCTGTAGGCGGGATGTTTTATAATAATTTTGTACCGGCAAACATCCAGGTAGGCACCATGTATGTCAGCTATATTAAGGTATTTACTTCTAAATAAACGCACAATTATTCAAGATTCGAAATACAGCACGGGCCTTAAGGTAATTATCTAACAAAAAAGCACCATCTATAAATTATTGGTGCTTTTTTGTTGGATAATTAAGATTGATGGGTTTTCCATTATAACGATATGCACATCTAAAGCTGAAGTGTTACGTCTTTGGTTCAGACCTGATATTTCTTTTGAGAGGTCTGTTTTGTCCTTTACTTGAAGTGCGAAAACCGACATCAACAACAAAGCATACACAGGAGCATTTTATCAGTAGTATTTTTTAAGAACTTCAAAAAGTCCAAAGTTTTTGTGGGTTTGGAATTTTCAACAGCCTTTATTTGGCATAGCATAAATTACATTGCCTGAAACAGATAAAATAAAACCCTTATTTTCCATAGGAGGAAATAACAGTTTTTCCCATGTCTTGCCCATGTCAGATGACCGGAATATACCATCTGAGCGACTACATATTAAATATTTACTCACTTGTTTAATTGATGAAACAAATGATGGGGATTGAAGCCCGATTTTTATAAACAATGAACTATTCCAGGAAGGCTGAAGTCCTTCATCTATTACATTCCAGGTTTTTCCATAATCCTTTGAAATTTGTACGGTGTTGGTTTTGGTGATGGTGTTGTAGGCTATAGCAGCAAATCCTCCATCAATACGTTCCACAGCGATACCAGCATCCCCTTCACTAATCACACGTTCCCAGTTTTCACCATCATCAATCGATCTTAATATTCCCCGTGAACTGAGAGCCAGGAGTACACCGTTTGACTCTGCCATTTTCATTATCCAGCCCCCAACATGCACATATTTCCATGTCTTTCCACTGTTAGTGGATCTGTAAATGGCGTTGTTTGAACCAATTAAAACTGTGCCTTCGGCGGTTTCAAAAAGACTGGATACTTGTTTCTCTTTATAGTGCGTGTACATCCAATCTATCGTTCCGTTTAAACGTATGGCTTGCTCTTGAAAATTTGTGTACGTGGGCGACCAATTATTCTTACCGTTCATTTTTTGTAAAAATTGTCCCCGGAAATCATAGGCAAAGATTCCATTCTTGCCAGGGGCAATATTACGCTGTTTACCAGGGAAAATCTCTTTTGTCCAAAAAGAGGCTGTGGAATTTGGTTCGCTGTGATAAAGCCCATTGTCGGCACGCACATAAAGCCCATGGTCATTTGTGAAAAAAACATCACTCCCTATGCCTGTCCTCTGCAAATTTTTAGGCAGTCCTGCACTAATGTTCTGCCATGTTTGCCCACCATCGGTAGATCTGTAAACGATGTTCAAAAGCCCTGATTTAGTCCCTTCTGTTGTTTTCTTCCCCGCTACTTTTTCTTTTAGTACAAAAGAATTTAGTAGAAATAATACCAGGAGGATAGCCGGAACAAATACAAATAATTTTTTCATGATTTATTAAATTGATTCAGCAAATCTACTTTGATATTTTTCGGCTTGAGGGATTTGGATTGTAAATAAAAATGTAAACTTTGTAAATAAAAACTTGACATTATGCTTGATAGCCGAAATCTCTTCTGGGGGAAACGCAAGTATCTTTTCGGATTGATCATACTCTCGTTTATATCTGTAATCTGCGCCGCTTTAAGTATGACCGGCAGTGACGATTTTGATATCGCCAGAAGAGAAGTTTTGCTCCGGATGGTCGGACATGAATTACTTTTACAGTCAGGCGACCATACATCAAGGGTGCTCCCGGTAAAAAAGATTGCAGAAAATGAATATCAGATAAACTTTGAGCATGAGCTTACTTTTCAACCCGACTCCCTGGTTAACACCACTCAACGTTTGCTGGCCAAAAATCCCCTTGCACGTGACTATATAGTGAATGTTTTGAACTGCGGCAAATCCGACATAGCTTATGGATATGCTATATCAAAAAATAAAAAAGATAATATTATAGCTTGTCGAGGAAGGGTACAACCCAGGGCATGCTATATCATCAATATTAAATTCAAACCCACAGGAATAAATATAGTAAAGAGTGGGTATCTTTTGGGCGGCCTGCCATTTTTAGCATTTGTTGGTTTTGTTTTTTTGAGATCTGTTAAACAGCGGAAGTCCTTACCTGGCGGGCAGTATACTGATGTCTTAACCTTGGGCGCGGTATTATTCGATGCCAACAATCGTAAGCTCATGATAAACGGTAAAACAATAGAGTTAACTGGAACAGAAACCCGTTTACTACGCATTTTCGCATTGTCTCCTAACGAGACAATAGCGAGAAGCCGCCTGCAAAAAGAGATATGGGAAGATGAAGGTGTTATTGTGGGCCGTAGTTTGGATATGTTTATATCAAAGCTTAGGAAAAAGCTGGAACCTGATCCCAATATCGGCATTGTTGTTATGCGCGGCAAGGGATATAAACTTGAAATTAAATCTTAAAAAGAAAATATAGCTAAATATACAAAAATGCAAAGCCTCTCCACAAGCATGTTTTTCTGATTGCAGGATATAAGTATACATATCCTGCTTAAATAACAAAAGCCCCGAATTTCGAGGCTTTTGTACTCAGAGCGGGAATCGAACCCGCACTCCTTTAACGGGAACAGGATTTTAAGTCCTGCGTGTCTACCAGTTCCACCATCTGAGCATGGTTGGTTTGTCTAAACCTTTTCAAAAATAAATCCCTTCGTTTTGACGGAAGGGATTTAGAGCGAAAGACGAGATTCGAACTCGCGACCCCGACCTTGGCAAGGTCGTGCTCTACCAACTGAGCTACTTTCGCATTTTGTATTCACATTCGCTGGCATCTCATTCGCTGATTACCCTTGCGTTTGTGGAGTGCAAATATAGGCAGAAATGAATATTCTGCAAGTTATTTATTCAATTATTTTAAAGTTTTTTATAAACCGCTGGATTTCAAAACGTCCGAGATGAGATCATTTTCATATCCGCGGCCCAGGGCATACTGTTTTAGTTTGTAATGGCGCTTATATTCGTCTTTCTCGTGCACTTGGGCGGCTTTTTTTCGTAATAGCTGTTCCAGTGTAATTATATATTGGTCGGCATCTATTTGCTTCAGGGCCTTTTTTATCAGCACATCCGATACTTTTTTGAATTTAAGGCCCTGCTTAATTTTAACCCGGCCCCAGCCTTTTTGCATAAACTTGCCCCGTGCATATGCATAGGCAAAGCGTTCTTCGTTTAAAAAGTTGCCGGCAATTAATTTGGTAATTGTGTTTTCAACCGCGTCGGGCCATAATCCCCATTCATAAAGGCGATCGCGCACTTCCTGTTGCGAGCGTTCCTGGTAGGCGCAAAAATGCTCAGCTTTGGCCAGGGCCTCGGTCTCGTTGGTAATTTTACGTGGTTTTGCGGTTTCCATTCAAACCAAAAGTGTTAAAATTTATTTTATTAGCGTAAATTATCAGCAAATTCGCACATGGCTAACAGTCTTTATACCGCAGGCTCTATAGGGCAAATAATTAGTGCTAATGTTATTATTGTTAATGATGTCCCCATTAGTACGCTGTTAACTGATAGCCGCCGGATAGCCAATGCACCCGAAGCTTTGTTTTTTGCACTTAGCAACAGGAGGGACGGTCATCAGTTTATAAGTGAAGCTTATGAATCCGGCGTGCGTAATTATGTAGTCAGCAGTAAACCTGCAGAGCCTTTGTTAAATGCCAATTACCTAATTGTGCCTAACGTGCTTATAGCGCTGCAAACGTTAGCTGCGCACCACCGCAACCAGTTCGAATTACAAGTTATTGGTATTACCGGCAGTAATGGGAAAACCATTGTAAAAGAATGGTTATATCAATTATTGGTTGCCGAACATAATATTGTCCGGTCGCCTAAAAGTTATAATTCGCAAATAGGGGTACCGCTTTCCGTATGGAATATTACGGCTGGGAATGATTTGGGCATTTTTGAAGCCGGAATATCAACCATTAATGAAATGGATAAACTGGAAGCTATAATAAAGCCTACAGTAGGTATCCTGACACATATCGGTTCTGCCCATGATGAGGGATTTAGTAGCAGGCAGGAAAAAGTATTGGAAAAGCTAAAGCTGTTTAAGAATAGTAAGCTATTGATCGGTCATTACGACCTGCTACTGGATTATCAAAAAGATATTAATCCCGATTTGAAGCAGTTTACCTGGAGCCGACAGTTTAATCAAGCCGATCTTTACGTATTTAGTGAAACCACTATTAAAGGGAACTATTACCTGCGGGCTATTTACAATAAAAAGGAAATAGAGTGTTTGGTGCCTTTTCTTGATCAGGCATCGGTTGAAAATGCCATTACCTGTTGGGCTGCCATGTTGGCTCTGGGCTATAGCCCTGTTGAGACTGATACGCGCATGGAACACCTGGTGCCGGTAAGCATGCGCCTGGAAATGAAGACCGGTATAAACGATTGTTCGGTTATCGACGATTCTTACAACTCGGATATTCAATCGTTAGAGATAGCGCTGAATTTTTTAGAACAGCAGAACCAACACCCTAAAAAAACATTAATCCTGTCGGATATTTTTCAATCAGGCTTAAGCCAGGAAGCATTATATGCCCAGGTAGCTGCCATGCTGCACCCTGAAAAAATAGACCGTTTTATAGGAGTAGGCGAGTCCATACAGCACTTCCGGGATCAATTTAATATTGCTGAAAAGCACTTTTATCCGGATACCGAAGCCCTGTTAAAGGATATGGCCCGCTTGAATTTTAATGATGAAACTATCCTGCTGAAAGGTGCGCGTAATTTCGAGTTCGAGCGGATCAGTCGCGCGCTGGTGCAAAAGGCCCACGAAACGGTGATGGAAATAAACCTGAACGCGTTGCTGAACAACCTAAACTATTATAAATCGCAGCTTCAGCCAGGGGTGAAGATAATGGCTATGGTAAAAGCATTTTCATACGGTAGTGGCACTTTCGAGGTGGCCAATATGCTGCAATATCACAAGGTGGATTATCTTTCAGTAGCTTATATTGATGAGGGCGTAGCCTTGCGGCAGGGCGGTATAACCTTACCTATTATGGTGCTTAACCCTGAGATAACCGCGTTTGATAAACTGATAGAGTATAAATTGCAACCCGAGATTTACAGTTTTAGTTTACTGAGCGAATTTACTAAATACCTGCAGCTAAATGATATTGTGGATTATCCCATCCATTTGAAGATCGATACCGGCATGCACCGTCTGGGTTTTGAGCCTGCGGATATGGATATGCTTTGCGATTTACTGGAAGTAAACACTGCCGTACGGGTAAAGTCCATCTTCTCGCACTTTGTAGCCAGCGATGCCGAACAGCATGACGCCTTCACGTTGAAACAGATCAGGCGGTTTGAGAAGGCTTTCCGGCAGATTGAGCGGACATTGGGTTATCAAACCATTAAGCATATTGCCAATACATCGGCCATTAGCCGGTGGAAGGTAGCCCAATTTGATATGGTACGTTTGGGTATAGGTTTATATGGCATCGATCCATCAGTTAAGGATACAAACGCTTTGCAACCTATTGCCACGTTAAAAACCAGTGTATCACAAGTGAAAAAAATAAAGGCCGGTGAAACTATTGGGTACAACCGTAACGGCAGTTTAAAAAAGGATGGCCACATAGCCACAGTGCGTATTGGCTATGCTGATGGCTACCTGCGCGCTTTTGGTAATGGTGTAGGTAAAATGCTGATAAAAGGTAAATTGGTGCCCACAGTAGGCAACATTGCCATGGATATGTGCATGCTTGATGTAAGCGATGTGGAAGTAAAAGAAGGTGACGAAGTGATTGTTTTTAACGAGGAGCAGCGCATTGAAGAACTGGCCAAACAAATAGGCACCATTCCCTACGAAATATTAACTAATATTTCACAACGCGTAAAAAGAGTGTATTTTTACGAGTAAGAACTAACGTATATGCTGAAACGAATTGCCCGGGTTTTACTACGGTACTTTATTAAAGGGATGCTGGTTGTGGTGCCTTTGGGCGCAGCATGCCTGCTGATATACTGGGCTGTTTCGGGTTTGGATAAAGCGCTTAACCTGAGTGATATTTTAGTAATAAATCCCAAAACGGGGAAGCCTGTGTATGTACCAGGATTGGGGATTTTAAGCGTTATTGTGCTTATTTTGATTGCGGGTATTCTGGTAACCAATGTAATTACCGACCCCATTAAACACTGGTTTTATCGCTGGTTAAACCGCTTGCCGCTATTCAAGTTCCTGTACTTTTCCATTAAAGACCTTACTGAAGCATTTGTAGGCGATGAGAAAAAATTTAATGAACCCGTGTTGGTTGATATGAACGGAAATGGTGTGAAAAAAATAGGTTTTCTAACACAAAAAGACCTAACCGCAATAAACTTGCCGGGCCAGGTTGCCGTGTATTTCCCATGGTCGTATTCTTTTGCGGGTCAGGTAGTTGTTGTAGATACCGATAAGGTAAAGCCACTGGATATGAAAGCTGCCGACGCTATGAAATTTGTCATTTCTGGTGGTGTAAGCGGTATCCATTGATATCATTGTGCCTTCGGCTTCATTAGTCATTTGATTGCATGGTTGAAACTCTCAGAGTTTCCCAACGACCAATGACTAATTATCTCCCGTAATTACAATATCACTTTTCATTACCATGGGTATCACCATGCTTGGGGCAGCGAGCGCATTAGTTTTTACTTCGGTGGTGCCGCCAATTGTTTGATTTATAGTTGATTGTTTTACCCAGCCGGTCATTTTGTCAACTACAATATCCCCGGTTATATGGCCATCAAGGTTATATCTCATCAAAGCACTCCCTGAATTTTCGAAAGCGTCTTTATTCATATAATCAATTTTTGAATTGACATGGATAAGATAATAAGTACCCGTAATATCACGAAGATCATAAATTGCATGCACATTGGCCGGCCTTGCGCTTTGCAGCTGGCTATTGATAACCCAAACAACCCCTTTCCTGACGGGGATAGACGGGAATATGGCTGTCCCCAATTCAAAATTGCTGCGGAAACCACGCTCGCCAAACGATTGCTGCAGCATGCTTTTTATCTGTGCTTTTTGTCCCGCATCAGCCCCCGTAAAATTATCAACCACCCTATTAATAATGGCATCTATTCCATCCATCAATTGGATATTACCTGTTTTCGTGAGTACCAATTTTATCGGCTGGTTTTTAAAAGCGGCAAATATGCCCGACATAGGGTCGCCAGCTTGTACTTTATCAGCGTTGTAAGCCATGATATTGCCGCCGGGTAACTGCATCTTTAGCGACAGGCGTTCATACCGTATTTCCATATCGTACAAACTATCGCGTATGCCTGTTATTTTAAAAGCTATCCTGCCTGTAATAGTACTTGTAACAGTAGTCTTTACTCCATTAACAGTTTGTTCAACAGTGGCAACCGCATTGGTATTTTGATAATAGGTTTGGCCTTTTGTAAGGTTTAAGGCCAGCGTAACGTATTGTGCCCGGCAAATAATAGCGGGTAAAAGAAAGCACAGGGTAACAATAAAGGTTTTCTTCATATGCAAGTTTAGTGAATGTTTTTATTATGGAACATAATGCTAAGCGATATGACGCTGTTTATGGCTTCCGGCTGAGCCTTTTTCATCAGGCAGATAAAATCATGTTTAAACACATAAAATGAGCCGGCCCTGACAGTTTAAAACCATTTACTGTGCAAATTTGTATCAACTTTAGGGAATGCCCCCAAAGGATATCCCATATATATGAAGACCTACCTGGTACTTATCGATTTTTCAGAAGCTGCCAACAATGCTGCCCATTTTGCAGCCGCTTTAAGCCAGCAAACAGACACCGAGGAAATTATTCTGATGAATGCTTATTATATATCACCTTATGAAGATATGTTGCCTAACCCCGATATGCTGATGTTGCGTGAACAGGAAATTGAGGAAAGCGTGACAGATAGATTAAATCAGTTAGCACAACTGAAGCGCAAGCTGCAAAAGATGGTAAGGAGCGGGGTTAAGGTCCGTACCCGTTTAAACAGGTCACATTTATTGCGGGCCGTAGTAGATGCGGTGACAGAGGATAATGTTGACCTGGTGTTTTTAGGTAGCAAAGGTAATAGCAGCTTGGGGCAGCCCGGTATTGGAAGCCATGTGGTTAAGGTATCAAAAGCCAGTCCGGCGCCAGTAATTGTAGTGCCGCCCGGTTATAAATATAAATTGATAGACCAGGCTGTTATTGCCTGCGATTTTAAGCAGGTAACCCAAAATATGCCCATGGAAATATTGCATAAACTGCTGGGCAGGCAACAGATAAAGTTATTGGTTGTTAATATAGATCGTGACGGCAGGCATGCAAATGCTGATGCCGGCCAATTGGCCCAGGAAAGCGCTTTACATAACATGTTAAAAAACTATCATCCGCATTATTACTTTATAAACAGCCCTAATATAATTAAGGGTATACTCAATTTTGCCGAAGAACATCGTGCTGAAATGGTTATTGCCTTGCCCCATAGGTATAGCTTTTTCCAATCGTTAATGCATAGCAGTATTTCGCAACAGTTGGCTTCCAATTCATCGGTGCCGGTTTTATTGTTAAAATAGGTTAAACACATAGCGGGTTAATAAAATTAATTGTAACGATTGCCGTTTTTGTGTTTCTTTGCAGCATTATTTAATAACCAGCAGGTTACGTCAACTATATATGAGGGTACATTTTATTGCAATAGGCGGCAGTGCCATGCACAATCTGGCTATCGCTTTGCATAACAAAGGATTTGATGTAAGCGGATCGGACGACGTGCTATTTGAACCATCGCGTACAAGGCTAGAAAAATATGGGATATTGCCACAGCAGAATGGGTGGTACCCTGAAAAAATTACGACTGATATTGATGCCGTTATTTTAGGGATGCATGCCCGCACAGATAATCCCGAATTGCTTAAAGCACAAGAATTGGGATTAAAAATTTATTCGTATCCTGAATATATTTATGAGCAATCGAAAGATAAACTGCGTATAGTTATTGGCGGCAGTCATGGTAAAACTACCATTACCAGCATGATACTGCACGTACTGCAACAAGCCGGTAAGGATTTTGATTACCTGGTGGGGGCACAGTTAGCCGGCTTTGAAACTATGGTTAAGCTAACAGATGCGCCTGTTATAGTAATAGAAGGGGACGAATACCTGGCTTCGCCGATTGACCGCCGGCCCAAGTTTCATTTATACAAGGCAAATATTGGTGTTATCAGCGGAATTGCGTGGGATCATATTAATGTGTTCCCAACATTTGATAGCTATGTAGAACAGTTTCGCCTGTTTATTAAAACCATTCAGGCAGGCGGGACACTTATTTACAGTAAAACGGATACGGTACTTAATGAAGCTGTTGAAGCCGACGATACAACAAGTGTAACCAAAATTCCATACCAATTGCCACAGTACCAGATAGATAATGGGGTTACTTCAATTGTAAGTGATGGAAAGCAATATCCGTTAGAGATTTTTGGTGAGCATAATTTGTTAAATGCAGAAGCGGCACGGTTGGTATGTAAACAATTAGGTATTAGTACCGGGGATTTTTACCAGGCACTTACCAAATTTAAAGGCGCAGCACGCAGGTTAGAACTTTTGGGTAAAAATGAGAGCACTAATATTTATAAGGACTTTGCCCACTCGCCTTCAAAACTACAGGCAACTATACAAGCAGTAAAAAATCAGTTTTTAGACAGGAAGTTGGTAGCTTGCATAGAATTGCATACATTTAGCAGTTTAAATAAAGATTTTTTAAGCCAGTATGCCGGTACGCTTGATGCAGCGACAGAAGCGATAGTGTTTATTGACAGCAAAACATTTGAACAAAAAAAGATGGAGCCTTACGATGCTTCAGTAGTTAAAAAGGCTTTTGATAAAGATGATCTGTTGTTTTTTAATGATCCGGGCGAACTAAAAAAATACCTGGAAAGGATAGAAATAAACGGGAAAAACCTGCTGTTAATGAGCTCGGGCAACTTTGGTGGGATAGATTTGGCAGCTTTAGCTAATAATATATTAAAAAATATTTGAATTAATAATTTTTTGAAAAGTAAAATTTATTCGTAACTTTATTAACTATTGAGAAACCTTTATCCTTAATTAATTATGAAAACCCTTGGAAAAAAAATCAGATTACTACGTCATCAAAAAGGATGGAGTCAGGAAGATGTGGCCAAACGTTTGGACATTTCTATCCCAGCTTTCTCTAAAATAGAGACCGGTATTACTGATATTAACCTGTCACGTCTCGAGCAAATCTCTACGCTATTTGAAATGACTGTTGTTCAGTTGCTTACATTTAATGAGACTGAACAGGATCAAAAATTTCAAAACGAACTGGAAACTGTTAACAAAAAGCTGATGGATCGTGAAACCGAAGTGATCGATCTGCAGAAGAAAGTGATCGAACTGTTCGAAGAACTGCGTCATAACAAAGTTACTGCGTAAATAAGTCACCCAAAGGGCGTGAAATAAAGTGTCGCAAAACGCGCAGATGTTATTCTTGTCTTAAGAATTCAGGTTTGCAGTTTTTTGATCCCGTATCTTGGATAATCCCAAAATGTGGAAAGTATTTTGAATTTGCTTTTTTGAATTTCAAATATTTCACTATCTTTGCACCTCTTTTATAAGGAATAAAGAAATGAAAAAAGACCTGCATCCAAAAAATTATAGATTAGTTGTGTTTAAAGATATGTCTAACGAATATTCTTTCATAACTAAATCATGCATCGATACCCGCGAAACAGTGAAATGGGAAGATGGCAATGAATACCCATTAGTGAAATTGGAAATTTCGCATACCTCGCATCCATTCTATACCGGTAAAATGAAACTGGTTGATACTGCAGGCCGTATCGATAAATTCCGTACCCGTTACAACAAAAAGTAATTATACTTTTAAATATAATTTGAAAGTCCCGGCTATACAGTCGGGACTTTTTTTATTTTTGCGCCATGGCCATCATCCTTTTCGACGATAACGCGTACCAGAACCTGCTGCCCCTTGTTTTTACCCGCCCGGTAGGTAACTTAAGGATAGGTATTTTAACTATTGCAGAAAAATGGGCCAAACATTTGAATCAGGATTATTCGTGGCATACCCGCAGGTATTTGCAGGGTAAATTCCCCATAAATATTACGGACGATAATCTTTTTATAAATGGAGCGGTTTGCCCCGACGAAAACCTGCTGGAAGCTATTGATAAGCTGCGGTTGGGGCAAGCGTTAAACTACCAGGATCAGTTGATTGCTGCACGGTTAGATGCCACAGATGCTGCCAGTTTTGATCCGGCTACAAAATATCTTGCCGCAAGCGTTAGCAGCCTGCCGGTTATTGTGCGGCACCCCGAATATATTTTCCGTTATAATGATATTGAGCTGCGTAAAGATTTTAATCTGCTTACCAAAGGCCGCGAAAGCGCTGTGATGAGCAGTACCAATACCATTATCGGTACCGATTTTTTTGCCGAAGAAGGCGCACAGGCCGAATGCTGTAGCTTTAGTACCATTAACGGCCCGATATATTTAGCAGCTAATACCGAAATTTGGGAAGGGACCAACATTCGCGGGGCTTTTGCTATTAACGAGCACTCGCAGGTAAAAATGGGCACAAAAATATATGGCGCTACAACTATTGGGCCTTATTGCCGCGTAGGCGGCGAGGTAAACAACGCCGTAATTTGGGGCTATAGCAATAAAGGGCACGAAGGATATTTAGGCAATGCAGTAGTAGGGGAATGGTGCAACCTGGGTGCCGACACCAATAACAGTAACCTTAAAAATAACTATGCCGAGGTAAGGCTGTGGGATTATGCTACTGGGCATTATCGTAAAACCGGTTTGCAATTTTGCGGCCTGATTATGGGCGATCATGCCAAATGTAGCATTAATACGATGTTTAATACCGGTACAGTAGTAGGCGTGGGTGCTAATGTGTTTGATGCAGGTTTCCCGCCAAACCATGTACCCGATTTTAGCTGGGGCGGTGCTGGCGGCTTTGAAGAATACCGCTTAAATAAAGCACTGGAAACAACGGCGAAAGTATTTGCACGCAGGGAGCACCGTAATTTTGACGAAAACGAGCAGGCAATACTGAAAGAAGTATTTGAACTAACTAAGGAATACCGTGAAGGCTGGGGATAATGTGCACATGTGCTAATATGCATATGAAAAAATAAAAAAATGGTTTGTCATCCTGATACGGTTTAGGGTCTGACGATAGCGGGCACGATACTTGGTTCCTCAACATGACAAATCGGCGAAATCACGTATAAAACAATCGGTGTAATCACCAAAATATAAATACCATGAGAAAAAAAATAGTAGCCGGAAACTGGAAAATGAATATGGATTACAACGAGGGTTTATCCTTGTTTTCAGAAGTGATCAATATGGTAAAGGATGAAGTGACCGGCCAGCAGCAGGCTGTTGTATGTAGTCCATTTATTCATTTACATAGCTTGGCGCAAATGGCTAAAGGTTATGGCAAAATTGCTATTGGCGCGCAAAACGCCCATCAGGCCGAAAGTGGCGCTTATACCGGTGAAATATCAGCTAAAATGATCAATTCGGTTGGTGCAACTTATGTGATTTTGGGCCACTCGGAACGCCGCCAGTATTTTGGCGAAAATAACGCCCTGCTGGCTAAAAAAACCGATACAGTGTTAGCTAATGGCTTGCGCCCCATATTTTGCATCGGTGAAACTTTAGACGAGCGTAACGCTGAAAAACATTTCGATATTATAAAATCGCAATTAGCGGAAGGTGTTTTTCATTTAGATGAAGCGCATTTCAGCCAGCTGGTAATAGCTTATGAACCTGTTTGGGCCATTGGTACCGGCGTAACCGCAACATCGGCACAAGCGCAAGAGATACATGCCTTTATACGCCAGGAAATTGCGGCTAAGTATAACGATACGGTAGCAGGCCACACCACTATTCTTTATGGCGGCAGTTGCAATCCAAAAAATGCCCCCGAACTATTTGCCCAGCCAGATATTGATGGCGGCCTGATAGGTGGTGCATCTCTGAAATCGCGTGACTTTGTGGATATTGTTAAAGTGTTTAATTAATGTAGGTGTACGTATATGCAAATGTGCGTATGAACCAATGACAGCGAAGCGTAATGACTAATGACCAATGACGCGTAGCATAGCATGAGATTTTTAAAAGTAATAGTCCCGTCGGTTGTAGCGTTTTGGGTGTTTGCTATAATCATCAAATACAATCCCCTGCATCATACTTTTGAGGGGTTGTCAGATATTGGTGATGGATCAGCCGCGGGATTGATTAATTATTACAAGATATTCGCGCCATTCCAGTTGATCATTGCAATACTTACCCAATACCTTATTATTTTGCCCTTATGGGATAAAATAGTAGCGCGGCATAAAGCGGCAATCGGTATTTTTATTGGCCTCATACTGGTATGTGTAATAGCTGCGGGCGGATTATCCTACATTATTTGGGATAGGGCTGTGGGCACAGAACATTTGATTCATATTGCCTTGTTTATGACCGGGGTACAATTATTTTATTGGTTCATCAACTTTTTAGTGCTATTCCTGTTTGATATAAAATCGTTCATGAGGGCAAAAGCTAAGCCAGAGAATGACTAATCTCTAGTTAACCCATCTTTATCACCATCATTAATGAATTACTACGAACTGCATTTTACCACAACCACTACCGAAGGCTACCAGCAGGATCTATTGATCAACGCCCTGGGCGAAATTGGCTTTGATACATTTGAAGAAGTTGAAAACGGGTTTAAAGCCTATATCCCTGTTAATGATTTTGATGACGAACGCATCGGCGAGCAATTAGCGCCCTATCGCGAGATGTTCCCGTTTAGTTATAATATACACCAAATACCACAAACAAACTGGAATAAGGAGTGGGAAAGTAATTTTGAACCCATGCAGATTGATGATCAGATTTACATACGGGCAACTTTCCATGAAGCGCACCCGGAATTTCCGTACGAAATTGTGATCGATCCTAAAATGGCTTTTGGTACCGGCCATCACGAAACTACTACAATGATGATGCAGCAAATGCTGAGTACTGATTTTGAAGGTAAAAACGTGCTGGATATGGGTTGCGGTACAGGCATATTAGCTATATTGGCTTCAAAGCTGGGCGCTGAGCGTGTTACAGCAATTGATTACGATGCGATTTGTTTTGAAAGCACTATCGAAAATTCGGCACTTAACAACATAGAAAATATCACCCCGCTTTGCGGTTCTAAAGAAGCTATACCTGTTGATGAGTATGATATTATCTTGGCTAATATTAACCGTAATATCTTATTAGATCAAATTCCTACTTACAGCGAAGTTTTACGCGATGGCGGCGAAATATACTTCAGTGGTTTTTATGAAGCTATAGACCTTGATATGATAACCGCTGCTGCCGGTAAATATGGTATGCAATATGTTAGTCACTTAAAAATGAAAGATTGGGTAGCGGCAAAGTTTATTAAAAAGTAACCTGCCGCATAAACATTTAGCATATAAACGGTTCAATTTAGATATAAAACATACGGCCCCGGGATATACCCGGGGCCGCTTACATTTAACTAAACTATTATAACTATATATTAACTGATAAGTGTGAACCCCTGCGATGTAGGTTTGTTAGCCCCCCAAAGTATGGTAAGCTGTACCTCGCTACAATATTTTTTAGCGGCCTCCATAAAATTACGGGTAGCAATCTCACGGCAATCCTTTTCCAGCATCTGCCGGTTAAAAGTGCCATACCAAATATTGTTAAATTCTTCGTCCTGACTGGTGATGCGGGTCCAGTTGCGCTGGTTAAGGATGGCGTAGATCTCGTTTGCTTGTTCGTCGGTTGTCCCGGGGAATTCGGCGCACACCATAATGTGGTTCATATTTTCGTTTTTATAGGTTAGGTACATCGTTAAGTTTTAAGGTTGATGTAAGGCCAAAGCATTAATTAAATACCTTTTTATTACTTTGTAAAGTAAAAGCCTTTTGCGTGCAAAATAAACCGTGTTTTAACGGTATTTTTGGGAGAGAATAGCGGGGTAGGGATTCAAACAGAACAACAATTAAATGGCAACAGAAGTAAAATGTCCATCGTGCGGTACAGCTTTCCCATTAGAGGAAGTAATGGCCGAAGAAATAAAGAAAGACCTGCGCCTGAAAATGCAGGAATACACAGCCAAAAAAGAACAGGAATATAACTTGAAGCTGAATGAGTTTCAGTTAAAAGAACAGCAGCAGCAATTAGTTTTTGAACAGCGCCTGCAAAACGAAAAGAAAGCCTTGCAGCTAACGCTGGAAGAAAACCTGCGCAAATCCATCGCTTCAGATTTTGAGAACCAATTGGTGATGTTGCAAAAAGGCAAAGAAGATGCGGATGAGAAGTTAAAAGCATCGCGCCAGAAAGAACTGGAGTTTTTGCAAAAAGAGCAGGCCCTGATACAAAAAGAGCAGGAACTGCAAATTGAACTGCAACGCAAATTGCAGGAACAGCGCGAGCTATTAGCCCAGGAAATACGCAAGCAGGAAGCCGAAAAATCGCAATTAAAAGATACTGAACACTTGCTGCGCCAGCGCGAACTGGAAAAACAACTGGACGACCAGAAAAAGCTGGTTGATGAGATGAAGCGTAAAGCCGAACAAGGTTCTATGCAATTACAGGGCGAGGTGCAGGAACTGATACTGGAAGAACACCTGCGCAACTTTTTCCCGTTTGATATTATTGGCGAGGTTGGCAAAGGCGTGCGCGGCGCCGACTGTGTGCAAACTGTGCGTAACCAGTTTGGGCAGGAATGTGGCAAGATTATCTACGAAAGCAAGCGCACCAAGGTGTTCAGCATGGAGTGGATAGAGAAGTTGAAACGCGATATGCGCAGCATGGGTGTGGATGTAGCAGTAATAGTTACCCAATGTTATCCGAATGGTATGGATTGCTTTGGCCAGATGGATGGGGTGTGGATATGCTCGTTTGATGAGGTGAAGGCCGTGGCCTATGTGCTGCGTGATGGTATTATCAAATTAGCCAACCAAAGCCGTTCGCAGGAAAACAAGGGTGATAAGATGCATTTGCTATACGATTATCTTACCGGCTCGGAATTCTCTGAACAATGGAAAGCCATTCGCGAGGGTTACCTAAGTATGAAAATGTCTATCCAGCGCGAACGCGATGCCATGGAGAAAATGTGGAAAGCCCGCGAAAAACAACTGGAAAAAGTGCTGCTGAATGCCGCCCACATTAAAGGCTCTATTGAAGGTATTGCCGGCAGCGATTCTATACAGTTGAGTTTGACAGATGAGGGTGATGACGCATTGTTGTTAGAATAACTGGTTATGTTGACAGAATTAACTGAAGAACAATTCCAATCTACCTTCGCCGTTCCAATGACCGATGTAACTGAAACAGCCGAACCTATTTTAGATATATGGCCGTTTGTTGAAGAACTAGTAAATGCAAATAAAATTCCAAGTAATATCTATGATAATGGGGTAGTACGATACGTTTATAGAAATCCATCTAATACCTATGATCACTTGTTACTTCCTACAGATATTGAAAATGTATTTTTAGTAATTATTATCGACCTATTAAATGTAAAAACATTCGGCTATTATAATTTGGATTTGAATAAGCTTTACGGCATAGATTAGCTCACATCTGTTATCAGCGAAATCAAAATCATCAGTCTAAATCAGCGGTCCTCTACATCAACAAAATATCAATCCTGTGTGCATGTACCATATTTAATTGCTGTGACCAGGCGAACAGCGTAAAATGCCCGTCAACCGAGGCTACCATGGCCTGGGCATCGCGCTGATCGTAAACAAACTGGGCGGCGGCCAAATGGCGGGTGCCACCGTTTTGGGCGGGGTGCATAAGTATAGGTGTGGCATCAGTTACCGGTTCGGTAACTATCATTTGATCTACAGGAATGCTTAGTTCGGCACGTGCTATTTTAGCGCCGAAGGCCAATAACTCATTATCGCGATTAATCACCGTGGCGCCATCTACCGCGGTAAAGCCGCCAATAATATCTATAGCGTTGCGCAGGTTCTGCTTCCAGGCTATATCGCGCTTGGGTTTGGTTGTTTTCAGCAAGTCGGATATAACAGTATAAGCCGGGTTAACCGGGTAGGAGATAGGATGGATTACCGAATTATGCCATTGGGTTGTGCCTGTAGGTACTATCAGCACCAGGCCACCCCGGTTATGCGCCCGCATGGCCGTCGCCAGCTCCACCAGAATATTAAATGACCCGCCGGGGGCAGACGGCAGCGGCATATCAAGTAACGACTCGATGATCTCAGGGCAAGCATCTAGGCTGATGTTGTGCTCATCAACCATTTTTATTTCATCGCCACGCAAAACGGCTATATTCACAAATTTGCCAAAACCATCTGTACGGCGGTGCTTAATAACCAGCAGGCCGGGTTCCACCACTTCCAGTACAAAGCAAATGCCCGGTATCTGGTGTGTTGTCCCCCAAACATGCAGCGAATCATTGTCGTACCAAATGCCCAAATGTATGCCGGGCTGTTCAACGGCCGGGGCAAGTTTGGTTAAGTTTTGCGGGGTAAGCCGTAAACTGTTTTCAAATATCAGGGGCTTGTCGGCTTGCTCGGGTGGTAAAAAGGCGATGGATATTTTAGGTGCATGCCCTTCCTCGCGGCGCAGGCTCGCCCAAAAGGCCACATCAATAATGGATTCAATTACCGAGACTGACGGGACAACCGCCAGTGCGCCTTCTCCTAACTGTAAGGCAACTTCCAGGTGTCGCAACAAATGCGCTTCAATTTTAGTGGCCACCATTCGGGCAGCAAGGTATGATGGTTCGGATAACATGCAGGTAGAATATCCTGCAAATTAACTATCCTGTTCGGGAAAATAGTTTGGGTTGTGTAAAATATCCAACAAATCTGCAGACAGATATCATCCGTATCTCCAGAAATATTGTATAAACCAATCTTATTATATAACTTTGTAATTCAAAGTACTTTTATAAATGCGATTTAATATTTTATATTTTGCTATAACTGCCCTGCTGTTTATTGCCGAATACTTCATCGGTACTTACATGAACGATGCCATTATCCGTCCCTACGGTGGCGATTTCCTTGTGGTGATATTTCTTTACTGTTTGATTAAAAGCTTCTTTAAAACATCTATAAAAGGTACAGCACTTTTGGTTTTGGTTTGGGCTTATATAACGGAAACCCTGCAGTATTTCCATTTTGTAGATGTACTGGGCTGGCATGACTCTAAATTAGCCAACGTTATTTTAGGCAACTTTTTTGCATGGGGGGATATTATAGCTTACACCCTGGGTATCGCATTGGTTTTGATATTAGAACAAGTGCGCATTAACAGGTCCATTAAAAACGCTTATACCAAATAAGATGGCAACTTTTGTAAAACAAGATAGTATAGTACGCAGCATATGGGGCAAAGCCGATACGGTATTGTTCATTTTTGCCGGTTCGGCAGCGGAATTTGCGGTGAACAAGGCAGTGGATTGGCTTTATTTTACCGGTAAACTACCTGCCGACCCTTTAGGCCGACTTTTCTCGACCGTTGCTTATGCCCGGCAAATTATTTTCTCTGACTATGAGGATGCTATCCGTGCTATTGATAAGATTACCGCCATACACCAGGGCGTGGAACAAGCCCGGGGCGCACAAATACCCGACTGGGCTTATCGCGATGTATTGTTTATGCTGATTGATTATTCTATCCGCTCGTTTGAATTACTGGAACGCCAGCTTACCATACAGGAAAAGGCAGAGGTATTTGATGTGTTTTACCGCGTAGGTGCGCAAATGAATTTAACCGGTCTGCCTGCCAGTTACCTGCAATGGGAGCTGATGCGCGCCGAACACCTGCACCATGATCTGGTAAGCAGTGAGTTCACTATCGATCTGTATCGTCAATATAAAAAGCACTTGGGTAGCTTAAGGTATTTTTTGTTGAAACAGGTGCAAATATTGGTATGCCCGCCACTGGTTAAAAAACTGCTGAAGCTAGGCAATATCCCCATAATGTGGCCCGCGTTAATTGGCTATAAATTTTTACGATGGCTAAAACTGGAAAACGGTTTAAAGAATGCGCTATTACCTGAGCAATATAAAGCGCAGATAATAGCATTAAATATATAGGCAATTTGTCATTTCGAACGAGGAACGAGAAGAAATCTTTTGCACGCCGCCGGTTTCGTGTAGAAGATTTCTCTCTGCGTTCGAAATGACATTGTCAATATATTTTAGATATTTGCCACCATGAACACCCCGCCGCAATTACGCACAGTTAATGTAACCCGTTATGTAACGCCGCTGCGCGAAGGCGGGTCGCTGCCGGCTATTGCCGAGGCTGATGACGGTTTTTTGTACGTGCTAAAATTCCGCGGGGCAGGGCAGGGTGTTAAAGCCCTGATAGCCGAATTAATTGGGGGCGAAATAGCCCGAAAAATAGGTTTTAAAATACCTGAACTGGTATTTGCTAACCTGGATACCGCTTTTGGAAGAACCGAGCCGGATGAAGAGATACAAGACCTGTTAAAAGCCAGTGTAGGATTAAACCTGGCACTACATTATCTTTCCGGGGCTATTACTTTTGATGGGGCAGTCACCGTAGTAGATCCTTTGCTGGCATCCAAGATAGTTTGGATGGATTGCCTGCTCACTAACGTCGACCGTACGCCGCGCAATACCAATATGCTTACCTGGCACCGCGAGTTATGGCTGATAGATCATGGCGCGGCGTTGTACTTTCACCATTCGTGGCATAACTGGCAGGAACAGGCGGTACGTCCCTTTACGCAGGTAAAAGATCATGTATTATTGGCGCGGGCATCTGAACTGGAGACAGCGGATGCTGAACTAAAAAATATCTTAACACCGCAGGTGATCCGCGATATAGTAAACCTGATCCCCGATGAATGGATAGCACAGGAATGGATGGAAGAACCCGATGAAGTAAGAAGTATATATGCGCAGTTTTTAGAAACCCGTATCGCATCCTCACAAATTTTCTTAAATGAAGCACAACATGCAAGGTCAGCACTTATTTGAATATGCCGTAATACGCGTTGTGCCCAGGGTTGAACGCGAGGAGTTTATTAATGTGGGTGTGGTGTTATACTGCGCCGATAAAAAGTTTCTGCAGGCTATATATACGCTTGATACCGGCCGCATGAAGTGCTTTTCTACTAAGCCAGATATGGATGAACTACAGGAACACTTATGTATGTTTGAGCAGGTTTGCAAGGGCAGTAAGGAAGGTGGCCCTATTGCTTTGTTAGATGCGGCTTCACGTTTCAGGTGGTTAACGGCTACCCGAAGCACCGTGGTACAATGCTCTAAAGTTCATCCGGGGTTATGTGCCGATCCATTGGAAACTTTGGAACGGTTACATGCTCAGTTGGTATTATAAAACAGCATATGTTCAATTTTGTGTATTGAAACTCCAATAATCCCATATGATGCACAATAATTTTTACGTGCTTGTAATTCCACTAAATGCTGTTAAATTCGCTTAATGCCCAACAGATATAATTCTATACTAAACAACGAGCCGCAAACAGGCTATTGGGACTGGGACATGACCGGGGTTGAGCCATTTGATAATCCGGGAATTACAGAATTATTGGGGTATACCGGCACAAATACCCGATTATCGTGGAGTGATATTATACCTGAAGATGATATAGCTATACTTAACCGGCATCTGGCTGAACATATTAGTAATGTAGCCAAAAAACCCTTTATACAGGAGATTCGTTTTCGTCACTTTAATGGTTCATTTGTTTATCTGCTTTGCACTGGTCATGTAAACTATTGGGGGCCGGAAGGGGAACCGCTGCATATGTCTGGAAGTTACATAAACGTAACTAAACAGATAGAAACCCAGAAGGAACTGCTGATGGTGAAAGATTTCCTCAGCAAAACCAACGAGGCAGCGCGTGTCGGCGGCTGGCAGCTTGATCTTGAAACAGGTAAGGTTATCTGGACTGACGTTACACGCCAGATATTTGGTGTTTCTAATGATTATGAGCCAACCAGGGGAAGCTCCGCATCTTTTTTTAAAGAAGGGCACGACAGGGAAATACTTTTGCAAGGGTTTAGAAATGCAGTTGAAAAAGGCATAACGTACGATTTAGAACTGCGGGTGATAAATACCCGCGGCGAGCAGGTGTGGACACGTACTATTGGCCATCCTGAATTTGAAGACGGGCGCTGTGTACGCCTGTATGGTATATTTCAAGATATTACTGTCCGAAAACAAAATGAAGAAGCTTTAGTACGTGCCAAAGAGCAAGCCGAAGCAGCGGTTATTGCTAAATCACAGTTTCTGTCGGTAATGAGTCATGAGATACGTACACCTATGAACGCGGTGATAGGTTTCACTAATTTATTATTACAAAACCCCAGGCCAGATCAGCAGGAATATCTGAATGTTTTAAAGTTCTCGGCCGAGAACCTGATGGTGATCATTGATGATATATTAGACGTAAATAAAATAGAGGCGGGCAAAATAGAGTTTGAACAGGATGATTTTAACCTGAAGGAGTTACTGGACAATATACAAGCTGCCCAATGCCAGGCCGCGGATGAAAAAGATATTAAGTTCACGCTGAATTTCGATAGTAATATTCCACTAATTATAAATGGCGACCAGGTGCGTTTAGGCCAAATATTAAATAACCTGCTAAGCAATGCCATTAAATTTACCCAGCAGGGCGAGGTTACTTTAAGTTGTAAGCTTATCAGGCAGGACACACACAAGGCTAATGTTTATTTTGAGGTAAAAGATACCGGCATAGGTATACCCAAAGATAAGCAGGAATATGTATTTGAAATATTTTCGCAGGCAAGTACATCCACTACCCGGCATTTTGGCGGTACTGGTCTTGGATTGGCTATTTGTCAGCGTTTGGTTAACCTGATGAGGGGCGAAATAAAGTTGGAGAGTGCCCCGGGACAGGGATCCTGCTTTTATTTTGAACTGGAACTACAAAAAGGCAAAAATCAGGAAAGCAATACCATTAAAAGCAAGCAAACGGTTTATCCTGATTTTTTAAAGGGCCGGAAAGCATTACTGGTAGAAGATAACCCGATAAATGTATTAGTTGCCCGTCGTTTTTTAGAGAAATGGGGTATGCTATGTGACGTGGCCGAAAACGGGCAAATAGGCGTTGACATGATTCAGCTAAAAGCATATGATTTGGTACTGATGGATATGCAAATGCCGGTGATGGATGGTTATGAAGCAACAGCAGCCATCCGTGCGTTTGGCGGCCGGTATAAAAAACTACCTATTATTGCGCTTACCGCTTCGGCATTGCTGGATATGAAAGATAAGATATTAGCCAGCGGTATGGATGATTACATTAGTAAACCATTTAAGCCCGAGGAATTATATGATAAGATTTGTTTATATGTAAGTAAACAGCAGGAGGTATAATACAACACGACAAACCGGGAATAACGTGATCCTTACCCAAACCATAATGTACCCCGAATTATTAACCCATATTAAAAAATACGTTTCGTTAAACCAACAGGATGAGGAATTACTGTGCAGTAAATTCGAGGTTAAAAAACTAAAAAAGAAAGAATACCTGTTACAAGCTGGTAAAGTATGCCCCGGTAATTATTTTGTGGTAAAAGGGCTGCTGCGCCAGTATTTTATGAATAGTAAATTAAACGAACAGATCATCCAGTTTGGCCTGGAAAACTGGTGGATAGCCGACCACGATAGTTTACTAAACAGCAAGCCTTCAACTACCTATATCCAGGCTATAGAACCCTGCGAGTTACTGCTGTTGTCTGAAAAAAACCAGGCTGAGCTGTTTCAACAGATACCGCAACTGGAAAGCTATTTTTTGCTGATGATGCAAAAAGCCTTTGTGGCCGCACAACGCCGCATTGGGTTTATATTTAACCAAAGCGATGAAGAACGTTATCGTAACTTTATAAGCCTGTTCCCCGGCTTTGTACAGCGCGTACCGCAGTATATGCTGGCATCGTACCTGGGCTTTACCCCGCAATTTTTAAGCAGGCTAAGGGCGAAGAGGGTTTGACGATTTAATATTCACTCCTGCTTTGGCAAGGCCCGATTTTCTTAAACTCAGTTCATTTTTTTAAGATGCTTTGATGTGCAATTTTGGTGTATCAAAAATTAAAATATCATGAACAACAGATTAAAAATGGACAAGGTTGACCCAGCAGCTTATAAAGCCATGATGGCCCTTGAAAACTATGTAAACTCCACCACATTAACTACTAAACACAAAGACCTGATCAAGATCCGTGTATCGCAAATAAATGGTTGTGCCTATTGCATTAACATGCACACTATTGATGCCCGTAAAGCCGGCGAGACCGAGCAACGCATTTATGCTTTAAGCGCCTGGCGCGAGACACCGTTTTTTGATGAGGAGGAAAGGGCTATATTGGCTTTAGCCGAAGAAATGACCCATTTAGGTACTCACGGTGTTTCCGATGAAACCTATAATGCTGCTGCGAAACTTTTTACCGAACAATACCTGGCCTACATTATTATCGCGATAACTACCATTAATGCCTGGAACAGGATAGGGGTAACATTGCAATTGTTACTACCATAATAATTGCGGTAAGCAGATTTGCGAAGTTCTAATAACTTCGCAAATCTTTTACTAAACTTGTTTAATGACCAATAACCTGAAAGACCTTCATGGCAATATCGATATCTACCTTTTCGATCAGTTACTAAAAGGCCGGTTTGACAATTGCCAAACTATACTGGATGCCGGTTGCGGCGGCGGGCGAAACCTGCATTATTTCATGAGTAACGGCTTTAACGTTTACGGCATAGATGCGGATGCAAACGCAATAGCGGCAGTACAGCAATTGTCGGCACGATTAGCGCCTGGTAACCCGGTAAACAACTTTGTTGTTTCAGGTTTGGAGGACTTGCCTTATACCGATAATTCCTTTGCTCTGGTGATTTGCAGCGGGGTGCTGCACTTTGCAACTGATGATGATCATTTTGATACCATGCTGCGATCTATGTGGCGTGTGTTAAAACCTGGTGGTTTCTTTTTTGCCCGGCTGGCTTCAAGCATTGGCATAGAAACATTAATTAAACCTTTAGGTAACAGCAGGTATTATTTGCCTGATGGCAGTATCCGGTACCTGGTTAACGAAGAAGCCCTGCTTAAATATACTACCGAATTGGGTGGTGAATTATTTGAACCGATTAAAACCACCAATGTGCAGAACCTGCGTTGTATGACTACTTGGTGTGTAATTAAGAGCAGATAACAAATTTAAAATAATTGGTTTTTTATATGCTAGGGCAAACATTTCTTGCGGATTAATGATTATGGTTAGACTGATAAGAATAACCAATTTAAAAGTGATAAATTATAGTCAATTAATGGGCGAGAGGGTGGCCAGTTTCCTGCAGGTATATGCAGCTTTGCCTTTACCGAAAGAAATACCGGCTGAGCTGTTGGTTATGTCAGCAGGTTATCAAAAAGGCAATTTTAGTTTTCGCCATGTTTTTACAGAAGGCGAGACAGTGTATTTTATCTTTCGTAAGGCAGGCTTAACCGATGGCTTACAGGCAGCATGGGAATGCGTGGACAGAGAACTGGAACTGCTGGCCAAAGAACATCTGGTCAACGCTACGGTAGTACCAGTAGGAAAGGCAAGTTAACTATATAAGTTACAATACTAACAGCCATAAAAAAAGCGGGTAACTTTGGTTACCCGCTTAAGTGCGCGGGTGAGATGCTGTTAGAAGAAATGGAGGATATTCTTAAAATAGTTGATGAAATCATGAAAAATGGCGAAAATCATTAACAATATTTTAAAGTAACTTTTGTAAGTATATTTAAACGCACCAATTATTATCTCAATTCAACAAGCTGTAAATAGGATTACTTGGTAGAGTTTTTAGTTGGTAAAACACTATTGTAAAAACTGCTATATGGAGCAGGCGGTTGTTACCTTTTATTTTCTGTGATCAATACCATGTTATAAGAATACAAGTCCTTTAAAATATTTGATTCCTCTTCAATCCACTGATCATTATTAATCAGTTGTTGAATTAGAAAGCGCTCTTCATTGGAGTAATCCTCTGTTTTTAATCCAGAAAATTCTTTCTGGTAGTCCCAGCGACTTTTATGTTCAAAAGAATCGATAGGTAGATATAGATGCGGAGAAGGAAGCAATCGAATATCAGACCCGCGTTCACGTAATTTTAACTTGATGCGCTGGTAAATTTTCAAATCATCGGAATCCCAGTCGCAACTGTAAAAGATTGGATATTTCAATTCCTGCTCATCGATATCGTTGATCATCGCCACGATAGGCGAGCGTTTCATCTAACGGAGGATGTGATGGCGTTGGATAGCCAGGTATGCCGATATTTCCATATCCAAACCATACGTTAAAGTAAAGCAAGCTCGAATTCAGGTCTTAATCGTGAAATTTCAATCCGTCTATGGCTTTATCAGCTTTTTTACTGTCGCCATAAATTACGAGGCCGACGAGGTCTTGATCCTCATCAGTACGGCTTGCTATTGCTTTAAGGTTGTCCGTCTCAGTCATAGTGGCAAACAAAGTGGATGAATAAATACCGATATGCAGATCACGCTCTTTCGCCCGGTTAAAAACCCGACTCATCTGATCGGAATTATTCGCTTTATAAACCAATATCGGCTGTTTGATAAAGGGCAAATAACTATTGCCTGAGGCTGTTACTAAATTATTGCCATGCAGCTCCGTAAATTTAATAGCTATGGCTCCGGCCAGGAAACTTGTTACATTTAGTTTTTGCCAGGTTTTTAAATCGTCGCGTAAAATGATTATTATCTTATTGGGATACATTTTTTAAAGTGTTAATTCCATCTGGATGTTACAGCGATCATAGGGTGAAGGTACTCCTATTATTTTTTTAAAACCCAGCTTGTGATAAAGGGCTATGGCGGGCTTTAATATCGTATTACTCTCTAAATAAAGTTTCGTGGCACCAAGCTCTTTAGCTTTCTGAATAGCGGCATTACCCAGAAGCCAGCCAATGCCTTTGCCTTTAGCGGCGACTGACACGGCCATTTTGGCGAGTTCAAATGTGCTGTCTTGCATCTTTATTAGTGCACAGGTGCCTACGGCCTGGCCTTTATAAAGCGCAATAAAGATATGTCCGCCCCTGTCCAGTATATATTCCCGGGGATGATCAAGCGATTTATAGTCAGTTTCCTCCATTGTGAAATAGGTGGTGATCCATTCCTCGTTCAGCTTTTTAAAAACAGCCTGATATTCGTCAGCATAAGGGACAATTTGCACATCTTTACTCTCTCGACGCTTCTTTTCGGATTCCACCCGTTTAAACAAACTTTGCTGGTTCAACAGAAATTCCCACTCTTCAACAGCTTTCCAAATGTTGTACTGGGTCTCGGCCATTGCGCGTTCAATAGCTGCATTTACATCCTGGTACTGCGGCTGTATGCGTTCATTGATAGAACGTCCTTTATCACTTAGTTTTACGTAGTTTTTTCGTCCGTCACCTTTATTGGAACTTTCAGTTACCACGTTGTTCTTCAGCATCTCCTTAACAATTGTACTGACTGAAGGGTGCGAGTGACCGATCTCCTCTGCAATTTGGGTAATAGATTTTTCCTCTCCGCCAGAGAGGGCGTAAAATACAGGGAACCATTTAGGTTGGAGAGCTACATCATAGAGTCCATACACCAGTGATGCCTGCTCGGATAGCAGTTCGCCCAATCTCCTTAATCTGCTTCCGAGCCCCATTTTACCAACGTTATTATAAAAATTCATAACTAATTGCAATTGCGTAACTAATTACGAATTTAATTACAAGTTATAATCGGGACAATAGTTGCCACCCTATAATCTCAAAACTGACAAAGATCTGACTGGAGCAGCATCATATACCAAGCCTAACCGAAATAGTCAGGGCAATGAACGGGGAGGCCATTTCGTTCTTCCGGCACATCGGGTCAGGGTTAATTCAGGAAATTAGGAGGATATACTTCCTGGCCGTGTTTTTGCGCAATCGCCCGTAATTTTTCAATTGTTTCAGGATTCATCGGAGGAGGTGGAAGAAATTCACCGGCTGCTACTGGCTCGCCTATTTCTTCAAAAAATACTTCCAGACCTGCGGGAACCACCGTACAAAGCAATTGAGCCATTTTATTACTGACATTTTTAAAATAGTGGACCACGCCGCCTTTGGGTATGACTACGAAGGCGCCTTTTTTGGCAATGTAGGAACCGGCTTCGGAATGCACTTCCACCTCGCCGTCGACGATATAAAAAGTCTCGTAATAATTTGCATGAGAATGAGGGCCCGGGCCGTTTTGAGGCGGCACCAGCATTTCTATGGTAGCAAAGGCGCCGTTGGTTTGCTTACCTGAAACAAGTATGTGATAGTTACCACCTACTACCGCTAATATTTCTCCGCCCTGGGGATCTACTATTATTGGCATTTGTTTTGAATTCGTCATTTTGATTGTATTTAAATGAATATTTGAGAACCTTTCGCTGCTAAAAACTGAAAATGATCGCCTTAAATTAAGAACAACCACATGCTGATTGTTTCATGGTATTTATTCACAGTACTTTTTTATCAACTTATTTAAATACCCCTTTCTAATCGCCATTTTTGCGAAAAAATTGAATACAGGCTCGGCTATTTTTTGCGATCCGATCATTCGTGAGTTGCTTAAGTAAACAAAAAGGGTCAGGTCTGTAAATTTACGTGGCGTTCCGGCCGCGCTTGCCAAGCCGTCTTTAGCAAGTCCTTTTAAAATGAAAAGCGCGTTTTCAAAGTTTTTATTGCCAGGATCAAGGTTGACCTTTATGATACACTCATCACTGGAAATATTGTGATAAAAATGTTTTTCGTTAGGTTCTATAGTTACGATGTCTCCTTCAATTAAATGACGAATGTCTTTACCTTTTCCCACTTTCAGTGTGCCTTTCAGCACCTCAAATGTTTCCGAAAACAAATTATGGTAATGCCAGGGCGTTTTTTCGCCTGGTAGAATATTCAGCTCTATGTTACTGAATTTATTGTTGCCGGCTGAACTGATCAGCTTAATATATCCTTGTTTTTTCACTGCGCTGCGTTTTTAGGTTTGGTGGCCAGCAAAATGATGCCGAATACGGAACATAAGAAGATTGCAATCATATGCGATAGGGCCTGGGCAACTCCGGTGTAGCTTTTGCTCAGTACGATAAGCATATCAACAATCGGGATTAGTGCCCCCGCTAATAAAGTAACACCCACGGCCTTCCTTTGATTCATTATAACGAAAGTGCACAGGAGGATGCCGGAGAAAATATCCCTGATGCCTTTAGTATAATGGAAAGAATAATCGCCGTTTGAATTTAAATGTATACCGAAGGCCGCGGTTGCTGCTTCAGGATTAAAAAAGAAACGGGCGCCCAGGAAAATCAATCCCAGGCCTAATAAAAATGCTACTGCGTAAGAAATTTTTGTTGTCATGATTTTTTGTTTTAATGTTGAAACAAAATTACCGTGGCAACTGCGGGCATTCATGCACTTGGGTTAACAAACTATGGCTTTATAAAAAATCTTTTTCGGATGCGGCTGAGGGATTGCGGTTTAACACCAACGAATGAAGCGATATGGTACTGCGAGATTCTTTGCTGCAGATCAGCGTGATTTTTTAGGAATCTGTCATAACGAAGTTCAGGTGTTTCGGTATAAAAGGAATTTATATCCTTCAGTAGCTGTAAGAAAACGGCCTCAATTACCATCCTGCCAAAACGTTCTCCTTCACGGATATTGGTATAAAATGTTTGCAGGTCTGCATAGGAGATGATCAGAACATCGCAGTCCTCTAAAGCCTGTATTATTTTGGACGATGGCTTTTGCGAAAGAAAACTTTCATAATTACATACAAAATCATTTTCCTGGGAAAAAGCATAGGTCTTCTCCTCGCCGTCGTGGTTGGTATAGTAGCGGAATAAGCCTTTTGCTACAAAACCAGCATATTTGCAAATCCGGCCCTCTTCTAAAAAAAAGTCTCCTTTTTTATATGACTTTTCTTTAAATAAAGCGGTTACTACACCAATCTCTTCCGGGCTTAGCGTTATCAGATTTTGTATGCTATTAAGCAGGCTTTTGATCATTAAACGGATTTCGATTAAAAAGAATTGTTTTTAACTGATGATCTATTTATCAAAATGGATAAGGATCTGTTGTCCTTTCTTGGTATAAACAAAATGATTGGCCTTACCTAAGGCAAACAGGATGTCATCAATACTATCTGATGCTTCGAATCCACCCGATACGTGAGTCCTTTTAATAGTATCCTCGCTGAAAGAAATATGTGTTTTAAAGCGGCTATCCAGGATGGAAGCTACATCTGCCATCGACTCGCCTGCAAACATTATTCGGCCAGCGGTCCAGCCAGAAATGTCTTTTGCTACTACTTTATGTTTGACCATATCGCCGCCAGATCGGTTAATGATGACTTGATCATCGGGTAGCAAGATAACCTGGTTGTTCCGGCTGGCATTTCTGTCTTTAGCATCCCGTGTCACACTTACCTTCCCCCGGTTCACCGTAACCCGGATGGTCTCTGAATTTTTATAACTGGCAATATTAAATGCCGTCCCCAGCACTTGGGTATTGATACCGCCGGATTCGACGATAAAAGGGCGTTCATTCTCGTGTTTGACATCAAAAAAAGCTTCCCCGTTCACAATTATAACCCTTCTTACACGGCTGTCAAACTTTTTCGGATACTTGATAACAGTTGCCGAATTTAGTGTAATGCTCGATCCGTCATCAAGGGTAACGTTCAGTGTTTTACCGGCAGCCGAAGAAATTACTGTATATTCAACAGGATAATGCGTACTGGATAAACGGCTTTCGACGAGAACCCATACCGATAAGGTAACCAGTAAACAAGCCGCGGCGGCCAACCAATAACGGGCAGTTGATCTTTTGGCCGGCGTAAATGACCGAGCTTTTATATTTTGCTCAATAGCATTAATGATATCTTCCTTTGTATGCTGATCGATCGTCCAGGTCGATTGCCTTTCTTCTTTTGCATACCAGGACTCTAACATGCGCGATTCAGTTTCACTTGCCTGCCCTTGGATATACCGGTCTACTAATTGCTGGATTTGCTTATCAGTCATATGCTTTTACGTAAAGTCTCAAAAACAGCGTAGAGGTAGTATATAAAAATAAAATAAATTTTATGTTCATTTAATATTAAGTATAGTTACAATTATAAAAGCATGGAATACAATTTATCCAGTCTCAACTTAAATTGTTTCAAGACTTTACCTATCTGCTTTTTTACCGTCGTGTCGGCAATATTTAACTTTTCAGCGATTTCTTTATGCGAAAAGTGCTCCTTTCGGCTCATTATATAAACAGCACGCATCCTTTCGGGTAATCTTTCAATTTCCTGATCGATCAAAGTCTCGAGTTCCCTGGCCTGCAGTGTTTCCTGCAGGGAATTATCATAGCTTTCAAGGTATGCAGAAATGGAAGCTGCGAAATTTTGTTTATATAAATTGTTCCTGATATAAGTAAATGCTTTATAGCGGGCGGATGTGGTTAGATAAGCACCCAATGATTCTACCTTTTCCATTTCAAGGCGGCGCTGCCAGACGGTAATAAAAAGATCCTGAACAATATCCTGTGCCGCAACTTCATCCTTAATTACCTTACCAACATACATCAGCAGCTTTTCGGAATATTTGTTGTAGATCAGCGCAAAAGCTTCCTGACTTCCATTCGAAAGCATTTTAAGCAGTTCATTCTCGTCGGACGAAACATGTCTTTTGTTAGCCATAGCAGCGTAAAAATAGCAGCTGATTATTAACTCAATACCAGCTTGTGGTTAACAAACATCTTTCTGGTCTTATTAAGGCCAGGATTATAATAGGTTACAAATCCATATTTGAATTTTATACAATAGTAAATAATTTATCCCAAACATTAAATCTCTGGAGCGGCAGCAAAAATTCCTTAATTCATAAAATTAATTTTTAGTCATTGATTATCAGGGTATTGATAAGAAAGAATTATTATTGATACTACTATCGCCTGTTTAGGGAGACAATACAGCAAAACCAAGATTAAAATATGAGAAAAATTTACAAAGCCAGAATTCCTATACGCGCTTTTTAGTTCAGAACTATCAAAGTAAAAGCTGGTATATACTACCGGCCAATGTCAGGTCGGCAAAGTGACGACGATTACGACTCGGCCTGATGAGTTGAGAGTAACAATTAACATTTACTACCGAATCAAATTTATGAAAAAATATTGCGGCAGACTTCTGCCGGTAATGAGCAAAACTATGCATTTTTCTGGCTACACCCTATTAATAACTTTTTTGTGCGCCTGGCTATTATTTGCCGGAAATACAAAGGCGCAAACTGTCGACGAGCTCAAAGTTACCCTGAATATCGATCGGGCCAGCCTGAAGCAGGTCTTTGACACCGTTCAGCAAAAAACAGGGTTACAGTTCATTTATAACGACGACCTCATAGCCCGGCACAAAGGGATCAGCGTCAATGTAAAAGATCAACCCTTATCCCGAGTCCTTTCCGGACTATTGAACAGGCGCGGATTAACTTACCTTCAACAAAATAAAAAGATCATTATCGCGGAGCGGGTGATAACGCCGTCAAGCAGGCAGGTTGCATCAGGCATCAATGGCACCGTTGTCGATGAAAAAAACGATCCCATGCCCGGCGTTACGGTCACCCTGATCGAATTAAAAAAGACGCTGGCAACGGATAACGAAGGTCGATTTCGTTTTGTTGCGCCAGCGGGGACCTATTCAATCGAGGCTAAAATGATTGGCTATAATACAAAAACTACAACCGGAATTGTAGTGCTGGCAGATAAACCGGCTATCGTAACCATTGCGATTTCTTTTGGCCAAAGCCAACTGAACGAGGTGGTGGTTACGGCATTGGGCATCAAACGTGAGGAAAAGGCACTGGGTTATGCCACGACCACGATTTCCAGCGAGCAGTTGAATAACGCCATTTCCAACAATTGGACCGATGCACTTTCCGGAAAAGTAGCCGGCTTGAACCTACTTAGGTCAAACGGAGGCCCGGCAGGATCGAACAGGATCATCCTCCGTGGTGAAAATTCGCTTTCAGGCACAACCGAAGCCCTGATCGTCGTGGATGGGGTGGTAATGAGCAGTTCCAGCGGACGTGCAACCGGTAACGGTATTTCCTATAATGACCCCACCGGTGCGCCTACTGATTATGGCACCAGTATTAACGATATCAATCCCGAGGATGTGGAATCTATTTCCGTACTAAAAGGACCTGGCGCCACGGCTTTATATGGCGCGCGCGGTGCAGGTGGTGCGATTTTGATCACCACGAAATCAGCCAATCCGAAAACGAAAGGGATCGGAATAAATTTCAGCAGTAACACCAGTCTGGAGACCGCATCGAGGTGGCCGGACTATCAGTATGAATATGGCCAGGGGGATACAGGAACAGATTACTATTCGTATGGGAACACAGTCGATGGCAATAACCTTGGCGCGACCAGTAACGCTTTCGGCCCTAAATTCGATGGACAGTCTTTTTTTCAGTATGACCGAAATACACAGACAACCGGAACAGCCCGGACCCCCTGGGTAGCCTATCCGAACAATCGCAAGGATTTTTTTGTGATGGGTAAAACTTTTACTAATACTCTTTCTTTAGAAGGAGTAACCAAAGACGCTTCCATAAGATTAAGTTATTCAAATTTGCATAACAACTGGATCATTCCTAATACCGGTTATGACCGTAATACTGTGGCCCTGAGCGTAAGCCAAAAGGTTACCAATAAACTATCTGTCAGCGGCAAAGTAAATTATATCAATCGCTCAAGTGATAATTTGCCTGCCGTGGGTTACAGTAATCAGACGATTATGTACAGCATCATCAGAATGGTACCCAACGCCTCAATAGAGGATTTTAAACAATACTGGAAACCCGGTCAGGAAGACGTATTGCAAAACCGACCTTACAGCCAGGCTGGCGATAACCCCTATCTGGCGGCTTATGAAATGCTTAATAAATCTAAGCGGAATTCCGTAACCGGATTTGTTCAGGCTAACTATCAGTTCACAAAGGCCCTAAGTTTGACGGCAAAAGCCTCACTGGATATGTCTTATGACGAACGGTCACAGCAACGACCGAAGAACACAAGAAGTTATCAGGACGGGATGTACCGCACCCAAAATATTTTCAACCGGGAAATTAATACTGATTTTTTATTGAAATATAAGAAAGATCTGACCAAGCTAATTACCAGCGATATTTCCTTCGGTGGAAGTATATTGAAAAACAACTACAAAAAAGACGAGACCCGTGCAGAGCGGTTGTTTACGCCCGGCATTTTCAATTTTGCCAATAGTATTGACCTTCCGTTATCCTACCCTTATAGTAGTCAGTTCGGTGTCACCAGCTTATATGCCTTAGCATCTTTTAGCTACAGTAATTATCTGTATCTGGATATAACAGGCCGGCAGGATTGGTCAAGTACTCTATACTCGGAGTCGGGAAACGTGCAGGGATTTTTTTATCCGTCATTAAATCTAAGCTTTATCGCTTCGGATAAGTTCAAACTCCCGGAAACCATATCATTTCTAAAGTTCCGCGGATCGGTAGCCCGCGTCGGCAGCGGCGGGACAACACCTTATCTGACTTCTTATGTTTATCAGTCTGAGACCAACTTTCCCTCGGGGTTAACCAATCCAACAAGTATTGCCAATCTAAACCTTAAGCCCGAAAGCACATTAAGCATTGAATTCGGCATGGAAGTCAAGCTTTTTGGCGGCAGATTGGGTGCAGATATCTCCGTTTATCAAAGTAACACCAAAGATCAGATCCTTAGTGTACCGGTCGACCGTGCCTCAGGTTATAACGCGGCGATACTTAATTCAGGAGAGGTTAGAAACCGTGGCGTGGAGATAACCCTGAACGGAATGCCCGTACGAAAAGGAAAGTTTTCCTGGACCATAAGTTCAACGTTCACGGCCAATCGTAACAAGGTGCTGTCCCTGGCCGACAGTGTTGAAACGCTGCAGCTTCAAAAAGGCCCTGGATCAAGAGGTTCAATAGAAGCGCGGGTAGGCGGTTCGATGGGTGACCTTTACGGTTTAGGCTATCAGCGCGCACCGGATGGACAGATCGTTTATGAAAATGGCTATCCCGTTAAAACAATTAATACCAGGCTGCTGGCTAATATTTATCCTAAGTGGAAAACCAGTGTTGGCAACGAGTTTAAATACGGCGCTTTTCGGGTTAACGTGCTGTTTGATGCGCAATTTGGCGGGAAAGCCTATTCACATACGCACGCCAATAACGCCATGACCGGGCAATTAAAAAGTACCTTACCCGGCAGATACAACGGTTTAATTGGTGACGGCGTGATCAAAAACCCGGATGGAACTTACCGGAAGAACGATGTTGCGGCCGGCGAGATCTGGAACTATTATTTTGAACATTTTAACACGGACAATGTAGAAGCCAACCTGTTCAAAACCGATTTTATCAAGTTAAGGGAAGCCCGGTTGGATTTTAATTTTCCTGCCAGAATCGTCAGCAAACTGCGTGTACAAAGAGCATCCATCGGGATTTATGGCAGAGATCTGCTGATCATCAGCAACTGGCCCTCCTTTGACCCGGAATTTGGGACCATCAACAACGGACTGATTCAAACCGGATTTGAAATCGGTCAGTTTCCGGCAACCCGGACATTTGGCGTTAACCTTAATGTGAAATTTTAACTATGAAACAGTCAAATTATAAAAATTTAATTTACGGCCTCATCTTTTTACTAATGCTCGCTTCCTGTAATAAAAATTATAAGGAAATGAATGTAAACCCTAACGGCGTTAGTGCGGCAGCGCCGGAAAGGCTACTCAATCCGGCCTTATATGCTGTGGTAAGCGCCAATATCAATTGGAATTATTCGATTAACAACCAGTTAATGCAAGTAACGGTACCATTTACTGAAGCTAACGATGTACATCGTTATATTTTAAAACCCAGCACTTCAGATTTCGTTTGGAATGCCTGGTACCTGGAAAAAACAAATTTTCTGGACATGTACAGCATTGCATCAAAAAATGCCTCCTCGACGACTGTGGCAGCCAAACCATACATGGCCATCGCTAACATTTTAGATGCCTGGACAACCTCCCTTATTACCGACACATTTGGCGATGTTCCGTATTCCCAGGCCATTCAAGGCAAAAGTGACGCCCAATTTACGCCGGTATTTGACAAGCAGGAAGATATATACAGAGACATCTTTCGCAAATTGGAAGAAGCGAATAAATTGTTGACCGGACTAACTTCAGGACAACTGTTTACTGATACCCAAAAAGGTTTGGATGCGCTGTACGGAAGTTCCAGCACCAATGTGATTGAAGCAGACCGCTGGCGGAAATTCGGTAACTCTTTGTATCTGCGTTTACTGTTGCGTGCCTCAGCTAAATCCGACATTATGATCGATGGATTAACGGCCGCGCAAAAACTTACTCAAGTGGCCGCATCTCCGGGTACTTATCCGGTTTTTGTAAATAATACCGAATCGGCAATTTTGAACCTTACGGGTGAAACCTATCCTTTACGGTCGCCTTTTGCAGGGTATAGAGATAACGATTTTCAAGCAGTTGGCAGTTTAAGCGAGTTCTTCGTGAATACATTGAGTTCAAATGGGGATCCGCGGCTTCCTATTTGGGCAACAAAGGTAAATAATGCTTATACCGGCATTCAAAGCGGGTATGCGGACAATAATGTTCCGGCAAGGGGCTCCTCTTTTGCGGTATCCTTGAAACTGGATCCGCTGCTGGGTAATATTATTAATTATGCCGAGTTACAATTTATCCTGGCCGAGGCGGCCGTAAAAGGTTATATCCCAGGCGACCCAAAAACTTATTATAACCAAGGCGTTCAGACCGCTATCGAACAATGGCGGCTGACGATGCCGGCCAACTTTCTAACGACCGGCGACATCCTGTTCAAATCATCGGGAACGCAGTCAGAAAAAATGGAACAGATCATTACTCAAAAATACTTTGCCACTTTCTTTACGGATTTTGAACAATGGTACGATTACCGGCGAACAGGTAAACCTTCGCTCACTATCGGCCCGGGCGTCGCCAACAACAGGATATTGCCTACACGGCTTTATTATCCAATTGGTGTGCAGACGTTGAATCGTACCAATTACCTCGATGCCGTGGCACGGTTGGGCGGTGATAATATGGTCAATAAAGTCTGGTGGCAAAAACCTTAATGAATTATTTAATTATAAAAGAAATTTCATAATCACGGGTCATATGAACAAGTTAAACAACTTATATAAACTACTAATTGCCCTATCGGTGTTCCTGGTGCTGTTCGCTTCTTGTTTAAAGAAAGAGTTATCTTCGGCATCGGGCACCCCTAATACTTATATTTCTATCCTGGATGCCAGAAAGGTTTATAAAGGAAGCGATGTAACACTAAGTACGGCTAATTTGCAGGGCGCAATGTATCTGACAGGAACGATTATCTCCGATGGTTCCGGTGGGAATATGCCGGCGGGAACTTTCGCAATGCAGCAAACGCGCCGCGGTTTGAAACGAGGTATCGAGATCGTGGTACAGGGAGGCAGCGCAAATAACTATAAATTCGGCGACTCCGTAACGATCAACGTTATTGGGACGGTAATGAGCCGGAACAAAGGCGCATTGCAGATTTCAGTACCTGCGGACAAAATCACCACTAACGCCTCCAATGTCCCCGCGTCTGTAACCATAGTGGACCTGAAGACATTTAATGACCAATTCCAGGATAATGAAAGTACCCTGATGAAGGTAGCCAATGTAGGGTCTACGGCAAACGGAAACACCCTTAGCGGTGATTTACCTATCACCGATTCCAAAGGAACGGGTATTATTCATACGGAGTCTACCGCCACTTTTTCCGGCAAACTGGCGGCTATTAACGCATCTTATACGGGTGTTGCCCGGTTCAGCGCGCCCGCGCCCGGATCTGCCGACCCGGTTAAAGGGCTCTGGCCTTTAAATGCCGGCTCCATTACCGACGAAAGCGGAGCGATCTATAATAAATTCCCGGAAGATTTTGAAACAGGTGATGATGTCATGTTTAACGGAGGCAGCTATTCCGTTACAAAAACCGGTAATTTAAAAACGGGCAATTACACGTTAACCAATTTTGCGCTGGCTAAAGAATTATATGATAAGCCGGTCAGCGGCCTGTATGCAGCGAGGGCCAATCAGAATTCTGCGAGCAGTTCATGGATCACCATGAATTATGATTTACCGAACGGTGCAAGTAAAGTCACCGTGTATGCCGGAGCATACGCCGCTCCCGGCGATCTCGGATCAACCTGGAGACTGGAGTATTCACAAAACCAGGGCGCAACCTGGAGCCAGACTGGAAAAGATATTTTAACAGTTAGCCAGGACAGGCAGCTTTTTACATTTTTATTGGATCTGCACGGACCGGTGCGGTTCCGGATCGGTAAATTAGGGATAGGTACTTCTACTACCAATAACCAAAACGGGCGTTTCGATTTTGACGATCTGGCTGTTTACCAAAATCCTGGCGGAAGCGGGCCTATTACCGATCCTGTGCCGGTATATAATGATCTGCTAACCTGGCAGTTCGGGAATCCGCAAAGCACAGGCGGTGAAGCAACTTATAATTCAACCACTTCCGTTTCCGGTTTGACAACCGCGGTATTAAGTCGCGGCAACGGTTCGGCTGTATCGGCATTGGCAAGGGCGTTCGGCAGTAATTCTGCCGGTCCCATCATTCCGGCTACCAAGGATATTGCGGTAAGCCAGAATGTATATTTCCAGGTAAAATTTACCGTAAAGCCGGGATCCACCTTATCGCTTTCCGCCATTGATGTCAAATTAAGACGAAGCGGTGCCGGAGCGAAATATCATAAGTGGTATTACAGCTTGGATGATAAAAACCTCCAGCAAACCCAGGGAACCGGGGATATTAACTGGGAAGGCTCGGATGCAGAGGGCGCGGATATGCCAACCTACTACTTATACCAAACGCCACAGTTACAAAATATACAGGGAGGGACAACGGTGACCTTACGCATGTATAATTGGGGATTTACGAATAACGGATCAGGCTCATTTGCCATAGGAAGAACGCCTGTAAATACCATTACCCCGGTGCTGCGCATAGGCGGAAAGATCACCCCTTAAAATTATCAACAAACAGGTTTTGAGTGACCCGATATTGAGCTAAAAAGTTCAGTATCCGGGTTCGCTCATGCCAAAAAAAATAAAATGGCAAAAAAAATCTTTTTAATAAAACATGTTAAAGCGCGGATAAAGAAACCGGCAACTATTGCTTTGATGTTGCTCCTTCAGGTTTTCGTTGGGCTGGGCCAGCCGCTGGCAGTGGCTACTTACAATCTCCGGGGCGATGACCCAAGGGATGTCGGCAATGGATGGTCTGCGAGGAAATATATGGTTAGCGACCAGATCAGGCGACATAAGCTGGACCTGATCGGGATCCAGGAAACCAACGTAAACATGGTAGTCGACCTTATGAGCACCATACCCGATCTAGATAGTATTGGCGCCTTTACTAAAGTAACAACGGGTATCCTTTATAATAAACGCAGGTTAGCCCTGCTTGATCATGGAAACTTTTATCTTTCCGCAACACCTGACCAGGAAAGCAAAGGCTGGGATGCGAAATTTAAAAGAATGTGTGTATGGGGCAGGTTCAAAGATCGTTTAACCGGTCATGAATATACTATATTCAATTCCCACTTCGATCACGTAGGGGTAATGTCGCGGACAAATAGCATTAAATTATTACTCGAAAAATCCAAACAGATTGCGGGTAATGCAGACCAGATATTGATGGGGGACCTGAATACTACCCAGTACGATCCCAATTATTTGAACGTCAATAATTCAGGGCTGTTCAAAGACTGTTACAACCTTGCATTGAATAATCATGAAAAGCTGCGGGGAACAGGTAATGGCTTCAATATCCACCGCCGGCAAAGAATTAGGGTCGATCATATTTTTCTTTCCGGGAAACTCCAGTCGTACGAATATAACATACTGACCGAATTGTATAATGAACATACCGCTTCTGACCATTACGCGGTCATGAGCCTGATCGGGCCTAAGGCGAATGACCTTGGAGATCTATATCGCCAGTTTCCCGAGGACTTTGAAAATATTACGACGGTGATCCCGCGGTATGGTAACATCAAGGTGCGGTCAAGGACAGGTGAGTGGCTGTTCAAAGGTGGTATTCTGGGCGGCAGCATAGGTAACGATCGTCCGACCAGTGGCAACCATGCCGTCCGGCTGATCAACAATAATCCGGAGCCTGTTTATCTGCAAATGAATTTCGATGTTCCTGAGGGCGCTTCACGGGTTACGGTCCAGCATGGGATCTACGCGGCTGACAGCGCCTGCCGGTGGCAATTGGAGTATTCTACTAACCAGGGAAGGACATGGAAAGAAACCGGCCCGGTTGTCGTCAGCCATCAGGCAGAAAAGCAGCAGGCAATTTTTGTGCTGGATATTACAGGAAAGGTGCGGTTCAGGATAAAAAAAATGGCTGGTACTGAGAACAACGGACGATTGAGTATCGATGATTTTACTATTTATAAAAGATCAGCAACAGGTCCCGAGCGGGTAAATGTGCCACTGCTGGCCTGGCAGTTTTCCCCATTCCCCGATCAGGGCGCAAAGAAAGCAAGATCATCCTTTAATGCTAAAGGGATAGAACAGACAGTTTTTAAACGTGGTGCGGGTCTTTCGGCCTTTGCAGGCGACAGTTCATTGGCAAGTGTCCGCCCGGGATTCACGGTGGTCGCCGGCAAACCAGTACGGGACACCAGCGAGGCGATATTGGCAGAGAGCTTTTTTGAATTTACCGTACAGGTAGCAAACCGGTTCGATGCGGCTTTGCAAACGCTGGATCTGCGCGCGATGAGTACCGGTACCGTTAAAAAGATATGGTATTGGAAATACAGCCTGGACGGCAAATCATTCCGCGCGCTTGCCAAGCCTTTTGAATTTACGGACAGTTTTGCGTCTTCGCAGACCACCATCGATCTCTCGGTAAATCCGGACCTTCAGCATTTAACTAACGGGCAGCAGGTTCATTTCAGATTATATGTAGCCGGCCTGGAAGGGCGAGATGATCTGATCAGTATTGGTTCAGTTCACAGGGATGAAAACAACGAATCAGGCGCTGATTACGCCCTTATACTTACAGGTTTGATTAAAAAGAAATAACTCCAATAAACATACATGATCATTAAAACCGATGAAATTATGAGATTTTTACTTTTACTCCTATTAACTACATCTTTGATCGGCGTATCCGTTAAGGCCCAAAACCTTAATGTTATGACCTACAATCTCCGGGGCGATAACGCTACTGACACCGGAAACCTTTGGGTGGACAGAAAACTGATGGTTGTCACGCAGTTAAATAAGTATAAGCCTGACGTAATTGCGTTTGAAGAAACCCTTGCATCGATGGCAGGTTATCTCAGGGATACATTAACCCGTTATGATACCCTGGGATTTGTTCCAAACTTATATGTCGGTCTCATGTACAATACGCAAAGACTAACACTGCAAACACGCGGCTCGTTTTATTTGTCAGCGACACCTGATGTACCGAGTGTTGGCTGGGACGCAAAGTTTGCCCGAATGTGTATATGGGCAAAATTTATGGATCAGATAACCGGACAAAGTTTCTATGCATTTGCAACACATTTCGATCACGTTGGAACGGTGGCCCGCACAAATAGCGTAACGTTGATCCTCCAGAAGATCAACGACATAGCTGGAACCACGCCAACTTTATTTATGGGGGATCTTAATACACCCCAATATGATGCGAATTATATCACGCTTAATAATTCCACTTTATTAAAAGATACCAAAAACCTGGCAGTTATCGATGACGAGAAAGAAAGGGGCACAGGCAACGGATTTGACATTAATCGCAGAGACAGAACCATAGTCGACCATATTTTTGCTACCAATACCTGGAAGACGTACCGACATGACGTTGCGCTCGACCTGTTTAATGGGCATACCGCATCCGACCATTATGCGGTAGTCGCAACAGTCGGCCAAAAAGCAAATAATCTTGGAGATCTGTACCGGCAGTTCCCAGAAGATTTCGAGAACCCAAATCCGGTCAAAACATCCTATGCCAGTGGAGATGTCGCTTTCAGGACTGGCAGCTGGACGTTAAATAATGCTATTATCGGTGGCAGTAGTGCAAACGATAAACCCACGAGCGGGATCTACGGTGTAAGGCTGATCAATAATAACACGGTATCCGCTTATTTACAGATGAATTTTGATGTTACCGAGGGTGTATCGCGTGTTACATTTCAACATAGCACCTATGCTACCGATAGCACTTCAAAGTGGCAACTGGAATATTCCACTAACCAGGGTTTAACCTGGGCGCCGGCCGGCCCGGTCATTTCAACCCACCAGTTAAACAAGCAACAGGCCTCCTTTATCATGGACATACCTGGAAATGTACGCTTTAGGATAAACAAGTTAGGAACTGGCGCAACCAATAACGGAAGGCTGGATATTGATGATTTCACCATTTATAAACGGAAAAACTCCGGCGTGCCACAAAAAACAGTTCCCTTAATTGCCTGGCAGTTTGGTAGTCCGGCCAGTACGGGTGCAGAGGCCTCGGCCAATTCAAATGTCAACCATCAGGCTATGAATGTATCTACTTTAAGCAGAGGTGCAGGTTTGAGAACGGTAAATGGCTCTTCGTCAACTATTTCATTGCCCGGTGGATTTGCGGCAGCGTCAAGTGTTGCTTCAACTTTGTATGCTTCGGATACTACCGTGGCGATCAATAATAATTTATATTTTCAATTCGTCGTCAATCCAAAAAGCGGACAAAAAGTTTCTTTGTCAACTATTGATGCCAGGCTAATGGCAACCGGTTCTACACTGAAACTGTGGTATTGGAAATATAGCCTTGATGGCATAAACTTTAAATACCTGGCAAAATCCTATTTGTTTAAAGCAGTAGCGACAACATCGCAAGCCACTATCGACCTTTCTCCCTATCCGGATCTGCAGCACCTTGGATCGGATAAAAAAGTTTATTTCAGATTGTACGTCAATGGTATGGACAATAGTTCAGATATGGTGGGCATAGGGGTGTCAAATTCGGGAACAACCAATGACTATGCGCTTTCGGTTGGTGGAGTAGTAGAAGAATCGGACAGCACACGACGCATAGCCGCCTGGCAATTTTTTTCACCAACCGCTGCGGGTAACGAGGTGGCCAAAAGCGCCAGTCTGGCCGATGAAGCGGTGACCGTTCAGCCACTTTCCAGAGGTGCGGGCTTAACGCAAACCAACAGCAATTATGCAACACCAGTAGCACTAACCCGAACCTTCGTGGCAGTAACCGCTACAAGCTCAGGTGCCACTGTTTCAGATACCACCACGGCCATTGCCAATAACATGTATTTTGCTTATAGCTTAAAGGTTAAACCCGATCGTAAAATATCATTGAGCAGCCTGGACTACAAGGTTAGGACTACCACCGGCGGTGCCAAAGTGTGGTATTGGAAATACAGCCTGGACAGCATTACTTTCAAAAAAATAGCCGAACCGGTATTATTGCCGGGGGCTACGAATAATGAAGGGGACCAGCAACCACAGCTGGACCTTGCCCGTATACCCGAATTACAGAATATTGCTGCCGGTAAGACGGTTTACTTTAGGCTTTATACCAACGGATCTAACACCACTACCGGAACGACGGCTATAGGTCGTTCCGGAACTGCAGACGAATATGGTATTTCTGTGAATGGTACTTCAAAAAGCGTTCCGACAAGTTCGCCGCTGGCTGCCTGGCAGTTCGCCACTCCTTTGCGAACCGGCGGCGAAACCAGCGCTGCTGCGTCTTTACTTGATTCTGCGCTAAGCGGGGGTGTCTTACAACGTGGTGCCGGATTAAGAGGGACAGATACCACCGGCACGCCTTACGTGCTCCATCGGACGTTCGTTTCTTTGACAAGCGCAGCAACGACCACAGCAATAACAGACACTGCCAGGGCCGTAGCCCAGGATATGTATTATACCTTTAGTCTTGCCGTTAAACCGGGTTATAAGGTATCACTTAGCGATCTTAATTACAAACTCCGCGTGACTACTGGCGGAGCCCGGGTATTCTATTGGAAATACAGTCTGGACGGAACGAATTTTGAAAAGATCGCTAACCCGCGGGTGATCCCGGGGGCGACCGCTGATGAGGGGGACACACAGCCGGCTATTGATCTTTCCGGTATCCGGGCTTTACAGGATATAGCTGCCGGTAAGACGGTGTATATACGTATGTATACCAACGGGTCGAACACGACAAGCGGAACCACTGCCTTTGGTCGTTCGGCAACCTCCACTACGACTGATTATGTACTTACGGTTGGCGGCAACACAACTCCCGTCGCCGCACCGGTAAAATTAGTCGCCTGGCAGTTGGCTACTCCAGCAACGGCGGGCAACGAAACCAGTGTTGCCGCCACTACGGTAAGCAGCGCTGTAACCGCAACTTCATTGGTACGCGGTGCTGGGTTGAACCCCACCGGGCTGGCCAGGTCATTCGCCTCGCTGACCGGCACCCCGTCCAGTCCTGATGTTACCGATACGGTCACGGCAGTAGCCAACAATATGTATTTTGGGTTTAGCCTGACCGCGCAAACTGGATATAAGATCAGCCTGAGCGGTCTTGACTTCAAGATCCGGGCAACCGGTGGCGGGGCAAAAGTTTATTATTGGAAATATAGCCTGAACGGTACGGACTTTTATAAAACAGATGATCCGTTTACGCTGGCTATCGCTGTAAATTCCGAAGGGGAGTTCATGCCGCATGTCGATCTTTCTAAAGTTACCAGGCTGCAAAACCTGCCCGGTGGCACCACGGTTACCTTCCGCTTATACACGAATGGCTCTAACACGACGACCGGTGGCACGGCGATCGGAAGGTCGACGGCCTCGACTACCGAAGATATCCTGTGGGTAAGCGGGAGTTCGGAAACAGAGTCAGCACTCCTTATGTTTAGTAAATCGACTTTAGATGAACCGGTAAAAACGCAGATCACACAGTTCTCAGCCAAACTTAATCATAAACAAGTGGAGCTAAAATGGAAAGCATTGAATGAAATGCCAAATTCCAATTTCGATATTCTTCGTACTGATAATGGAGGGCTTCCCAGGGTGTTAGGGCAGCTTAAGACGGATACAACGGGTGGGACGCTCCAAAAACATAGCTTTATCGATTTTAACCCTGTAAGCGGCAATAACAGCTATCAGATCAAAACTGTAAGTCGGGATGAAAACACGATTTATTCTGAAAAAGCTGAAGTGACTTACAAAGTGAGCAACAACGACCTTTTGCTCTCGGGCCGGGACAATGTGCTAACCGTATGTATCATCTCAGATACGGATTGTTCAGGTGAGTTTTATTTCAGGGATATTATGGGGCCCATTTTGTTGAAACGCCAGTTACATTTAAATAAAGGCAAAAATATATTCACGCAAACGGTAAATCTGCGGCCCGGCATTTTTACCGGCACGGTGGTTTTTAACGGATTAGAGATGATCAGCAAAAAAGTTCCTTTTTAATCAGTATCTACTTAAAAACAGACAAGGCGCGCCGCTATTACAGCACGCCTTATCTGTTATCTCAGGTCGTCCCAATCATGTTTCGTAGTCGTTTATGACAAGTTTTATGATATTCAAATATTACCAAGTCTTAATATTTAATTCATAATAGGTTGCGTTATTTGAAGAAATATTAATAGCTTTAAATTTCTTTTTATAAACCGTGCGCCCGCTACAAACTAATGATGATGTTGAACTGCTTGCTTTTGTGAAGGAGAGTGATGCAGCTGCATTCGAGGTGTTGTATAATCGTTATTGGGATAAGGTACTTGATCTGGCCTATCATAAGACGGGCGATTTGATGGAGGCGGAAAATATTGTACAAGATGTTTTTGTTTCCCTCTGGAAACGCCGCGAGACCCTTGAGATAAAAGGCAATTTTTCCAATTATTTATTTGTATCGGTCAAATACCGGGTGCTGAAAGTATTAGCCAGGCAATCATCGGTCCGTATGGTAAGTATTGACCTGGCCCACGATCTTTTGGATGATTCCACCCAAGGTCATTTGGAGTTCGACGAGATCAGAGGCCGTTTAGAAGAATTGGTCAGCCAGCTACCGGAAACCTGCAGGCTGATCTATCAATTAAGAAACGAGGATAAGACCTACAAGGAAATAGCTACCCAGCTTAACTTATCTGAAAAGGCGGTAGATGCGCACCTTTTACGTGCCCGGCGCAAACTGCGTATCGAACTGGGTGACTTTATGAGCCTGTTTTTGCTATAAGTTTCCATTCCATGTAATCTTCAAGCTTTTTATATACTCAGCATGCTGGAATAATGAATCTTCCAGGATTTTTTTTCGGACATCGATCTATATTTATTGATTTTTTTACATTTTTTTGCGGGATTGAGCGGGCTGATGGTACTTGTAATAAAAGAACCAGAAAATGGCCACACCACGGATCAATAAAAGAATGCAGAAAATAGCCCGGAATTATCTGAAGGGTACAGCTTCTGTAACTGAACAACAAGAGTTTGACCAATGGTTTTCCAAGGAAGAATCTGAACCAATCATGGTGGAGACTTCATTATCAAAAGAGGAACACCGTCAACAAATCCTGGCACGTATCCACGCGGAAACAAGCATTCTCCCAGCAAAAAGTAAGACAAGGAAGTTATGGGCCAGAATAAGTGTAGCCGCTTCAGCATTACTGGTACTTTCTGCCAGCGCTTATTTTATCCTCCGTCCGAAACCGGAACAACAGCCTCAAACGGCACAGCTTATCGGGGACATACGTCCCGGTGGGAGTAAAGCTATACTCACCCTGGCTAATGGCGAAAAGGTACAATTAACTGGTGCTAAAAACGGCCTGCTCGCCCGCCAGGGTGCTGTAGTAATTGCTAAAAACGCTGAGGGGCAATTAAGATACTCAGATGATCAGCCAGAGAAAACAACCGATAACGCTTCGTTATATAATACCGTTGAAACGCCACGGGGCGGTAAATACAAATTGATACTTGCTGACGGTACGACCGCCATTTTGGATGCAGCGTCGTCTATCCGCTACCCGGTCGCTTTCAATGGTGCTGAACGAAAAGTGGAGATTACCGGACAAGTATATTTTGAAGTAGTACATAACGCCAGTAAACCTTTCAGGGTTGGTGTTAAAGGCCAGATCGTTGAAGATCTGGGCACCAGTTTCAATATCAATGCTTACGATGATGAACCTGTTATCAAAACAACGCTGATTGATGGAAGCATTAGCCTGACCAAATCCGGACAAGTAACCATATTAAAACCGGGACAACAGGCAATCAATTACAGCGGCATTACCACGGCCGGCGTTAAGGTCGTGGCTGCCAATGTGGATGAGGCCATTGCCTGGAAAAACGACCTTTTCCTGTTCAATAAAGAATCCTTAGAAAGTGTTATGCGCAAAATATCGCGCTGGTATGATGTGGATATTATCTATCCTAAAAATCAGCCAATTCATGAATCGTATTTAGGGGGAATGACGCGTTATTCAAATGTTTCCCAAGTCCTTAAAATGCTGGAGATTACCGGAGATGTGAGATTTGAGATTAAAAATAAAGCCATTTTGGTTTTACCCAAGCAAACCAACAAACAAACCAATAATTAATTAAACCAAATCAATTATGAAGATGAAGAAACCAAATTCAACCTGAGGGTACACTGTAGAAGAATTGCCAGCCTAAAAATAAAGCGAAGGTGTTTCCAGCACCTCCGCTTGAAAACCTGGTTATTCTAAAAATTGCTAGAAACAAATTTTTTCACGTAAACCAGAATACAAATGTATAAAAATTATACATGCTTTTTTTGTGCACCAAAAGGCCGCTATGATAACTATCTCCGTATTATGAAACTATCTTTTATATTACTTTTTGCGGTCTTATTACAAGCTCGGGCAGAAACTTTAGCTCAGAAGATAAATTATGTGCATCGGAAAACCTCTTTCGAGCAGATCATTCAGGAGATAAGAAAACAAACGAATTTTAATGTGCTGGTCTCGGCCAACAAGATTAAAAATATCGCAGTTAAAGATGTTAATTTTAAAAATGCTACACTCACAGAGGTGTTGGATACCTATTTAAAGGACCAGCCTTTAAGCTATGAAATCCAGGGCGAGTTGATCCTGATCAAAGAAAAGGAAGGCCCAAACACCCCAGCTATCAACGCTTTAATCAAAATTGCTGGCAAAGTGGTAGATGAAACTGGTTCCCCGTTGCCGGGTGTCAACGTTAGGATCAAAGGGACAACCATTGGCACAACTACCGATACAAACGGTACATTTTTAACAGATGTTCCCAATCAGGAAACCATCCTGGTATTCAGCTTTGTGGGTTATCAGACACGGGAGATCTCAGCAGGTAATGTGCCAGCTATATTAAACCTTAAGCTAGCGTCCACCGACCTTTCTGACATCGTCGTTGTAGGTTATGGAACTCAAAAGAAAGTCAACCTTACCGGTGCAGTTGATCAGATCACTGCAAAATCGTTCGAAAACAGGTCAGCCTCCAATCTAAACCAGGTGATGCAAGGTCTGTTACCGGGCCTGAACCTGGTGCCCAAAGATGGCAAACCCATTCAGGCCCCTACTTTCAACATCAGGGGAACCACATCCATTGGCCAAGGCGGAAATTCACTGGTTTTAATTGACGGTGTCGAGGGTGACCCAAGCCGCATTAATCCAAATGATGTGGAAAGTGTATCCATACTGAAAGATGCTGCCTCCTCCGCCATTTACGGTGCCAGGGCAGCGTTTGGAGTTGTGCTGATCACCACCAAAAGCCCGACAAAAGACAAGATAAGTGTGACCTATTCTTTTGACCAATCTATTAAAAGTCCTACAACCATTCCAAAACTGGTTAATAATGGTTATCAATTTGCCAAAATGTTCAATGATGCTTATACGGCCTGGTATGGTAATTCGGTAACGCCTCAAAATATTAATAAAACGATCAAGTTTTCTGCTGCTTATCTGGCAGAACTGCAAAAAAGGGATGCGGACCCCAGCTTACCTAAAGTAGATGTGTTGAGTACAGGTGAATATGTTTATTATGATAACACCGACTGGTTGAAGCTGCTTTATAAGGACCACAATGTTGCCAGCGATCACAATTTGTCTATATCAGGCAATAACGGAAAGGCAGATTTCCTGTTAACCGGTCGGGTTTACAATCAGGGCGGCTTATTCAGGTATAATTCGGACGACTATTCGATCGACAACTTCCGGGCAAAAGGCTCATTTCAGGTCGCTCCCTGGTTGAAGATATATAATAACGCAGATTATTCCCAAATGAAATATCATAATCCGCTTAATGTTGGTGAGGGCGGTGGCATTTGGGTTAACCTGGAAGCAGAGGGGCATACGATGGCGCCGCTTTATAATCCTGATGGCACGCTGACCTGGTCTGGAGCATATACGGTCGGCGATTTTGCCTATGGGAAAAACGGCATAGACTACAACAACATTGTATTTCGTAACACCACCGGATTTGACGCCCGATTCATTCAAGATCAACTAAGGATAGAAGGGGATTTCACATTTCAGAATACCAATAATACCCAAACCACCAAAAGGGTGCCGGTTCCTTATAGCCGTTTTCAAGGCGTTACAGAATATCTCGGAACGACAACGAACGACCTGAATATACAAATCCGGCCTACACAATACCTTGTGTCGAATATTTATAGTGAGTATGAACCGAAATGGACAGGCTCACACCACGTTAAAGTCCTTGCCGGCTTCAATTACGAGCAATCGACCGCCCAGTATACCGGTGTTCAAAGAAATGGTCTGGCCTACCCGGATGCGAATAATATCAACCTGGCTTTGGGGCAATCGATCATTACTGCCGGTGGCTGGGACAGATGGAATGTCATAGGTGGCTTTTATCGATTGAATTACGATTATAAAGGCCGGTACCTGGTAGAAGCAAATGGCCGTTATGATGGCTCTTCCAAATTTCCATCTAACCAGCGCTATGCCTTTTTCCCATCTGTGTCTGCCGGGTGGCGTGTTTCCAGTGAACCTTTCTGGAATATCTCTCCAAAAATTATTTCCGATCTTAAGTTCCGTGGTTCCTATGGCTCCCTGGGTAATGGCAGTATAGGCTCTTATGCCTTCCAGGAGCAATTCAACATCAGCCAGTCCGGGCGGATATTGAACGGTGTTCGTCCGCAGGCTACCTCTGCGCCAGGGGTACTACCTACGGGTTTGACCTGGGAAACCTCGCAAACACAAAACCTGGGTGTGGACCTTGGTTTGTTTAACGGAAAACTTTCGATCACCGGTGATGCCTATACGCGTAAAACCATCAACATGTTTACCGTTGGTTTAACGCTTCCCGCGGTTTTTGGTACCGGTTCACCCAAAGGCAATTACGCAGATCTGAAAACTACCGGCTGGGAGATATCAGCTTCTTGGCATGATCGCTTTAACCTGTCTGGTTCTCCTGTTACCTATAGTTTCAGAGCAACGGTTTCCGACTTTAATGCGGTGATCACCAAGTACAATAACCCTAACGGTCTGCTTTCTGATTATTACGTTGGTATGAAGCTGGGCGAAATGTGGGGTTATGTAAACAATGGCTATTTTAAAGACGCACAGGATATTGCCAATTCACCCAAGCAGATCCTGGTTAAAGCTTCCAATACCGGCGCGATTGCTCCAGGCGACATCAAATATACCGATCTGGATGGCAACGGCGTAATCGATGCTGGTACCAATACGGTAAGTAATCCAGGGGACCGTAAGATCATCGGTAACTCGCTGGCGCATTACTTGTTTGGCTTTAGCTTGAATGCTGACTGGAAAAACTTTTTTGTAGGCGCATTTATCCAGGGGGTAGGTAAACGGGATTGGTATCCTGGTCCTACATCCGGGTATTTCTGGGGCCAGTACGCCTCGCCTTATTTCAAAGGGGTTGTTAATACCCTGGACAAGATGTGGTCACCAGATAATCCGGATGCTTATTTCCCCCGATTTGCAGGTTATAAAGCCGCGGGAACCAATGAATTGTCTAATAATCAAACCAAGTATTTGTTGAATGCCGCTTATATCCGGTTGAAAAATATTCAGTTCGGCTATCATCTTCCAATAAGCCTAATCCGAAGGATCGGCTTGAAAGATACCCGGATTTTCGTGTCGGGTGAGAACCTGCTGACCTGGTCACCGATGTTTAAATACACTAAGGACTTTGATCCCGAAAGCATTGATGGCTCAGACCGGATCTTAACCGACGGAACCGTCGGTAACGGCAATAACTACCCGATATTGAAGACTATCTCCTTAGGGTTAACTGCAACATTTTAACAATTAAAAAAGAATCGATATGACGACAAACTATAAAAATACAATCAAGCCGGTTCTGTTAATATTGCTGATCAGCAGTATTGGCATGGGTTGCAAAAAATTGGATCAACAGCCACAGGCTACCGCAAATAAGGCAGCCGTTTTCGGTAGCCAGGCCGGACTTGAGCTGTACACCACCTCTTTTTATAATATTTTACCGACCACAAGCGCCGTCATCCGCGGCGATGAGATGTGCGACTATTTTGCCCGTACTGCGGTGCCCGATTTTATCAGGGCAGGCGCCTATGGGCCTCAAAACAGTTCAGGCTGGTCATGGGGCGATCTGCGCAACATCAACTATTTTATAGTGAATTGCAATGATCCGGCAGTACCAAAGGCCGTTCGCGAAAACTATATTGGAATCGCGCGTTTTTTCAGGGGGTGGTTTTATTTCGAGAAAATAAAACGTTTTGGCGATGTGCCCTGGATCAATAAACCATTTGATGTGGATGATCCAGGTTTGTATGCCGCCCGCGATTCAAGAACCCTGGTTATTGATTCTGTAATGGCCGATCTGGATTATGCCGCGGCACATATCACCACTAGTGATAACACTCGCAGCCTGATCACCAAGAACACTGCGCTGGCTTTCAAATCCCGTGTTGGTTTATTTGAGGGTACTTATAGGAAATACCATACGGAATTGAACCAGCAAAGCTCGGCTAATACTTTATTAACCGCAGCTGCTACTGCAGCTCAACAGGTGATGACCAGTGGCGGCTTCAGTTTAAATACGGCCGGGGGAACTGATAAAGCATACCGGAATCTTTTCAATAATCAGGCAGTGGTACCGTCTGAAACAATTTTAGCAGATATCGTAGATCCGGCATTATCTATCCTTAACGATGCGAACTGGTATTATACCAGCGGCACCTACGGAGCCAGGTTGAGCTTTATCCGTACATTCATCAACACTTATTTAAATATCGATGGCACGCCGTTTACCAACAAGGCCGGGTACCAGACCATGACCTTCCCTCAGGAAGTTAAAAACCGGGATATGCGTTTACAACAAACCATCCGAATGGGTAATCTGACCCGCGTGAATGGTGGGGTACAGCAGCCTGCACCACCAGTGTTCTCTTATACTTATACCGGTTATATGCCGATCAAATTTACGATCGATGACGCCTCGATGGACGGCGGCGCCCGTAATACAAACTCGTTGGTTTTAATGCGTTACGCAGAAGTATTGCTGAACTACGCCGAAGCAAAAGCTGAGCTAGGTACCCTGACTGATGCGGACTGGAATTCTACCATCGGTGCTTTGCGGAGGAGAGCCGGTATTACCGGCGCGACTACCACAGTGAAGCCGACTGTAGCCGACCCTTATTTGCAGGCCAACTATTTCCCGGGCATCAGCGATCCGGTCATTCTCGAAGTACGCCGTGAAAGAGGCATAGAACTGGCCATGGAAGGGTTCAGGTTCTCTGATCTGGCAAGATGGAAACGCGGGAAGTTAATGGAACAGATATGGAATGGGTTTTATGTACCAGCGCTGAACACCCCGATGGATCTGAATGAGGATGGTGTACAGGATGTCTTGTTCTATCAGGTAAAACCCGCTACAACCATTTCCGGCGTAACATACGTAAACGTAGCCGCAACCGTCAGCGGGGCGCCAAACGCTCAACGCTTAGCAAATGACACCTTCGGCGAACTTACCTGGCTCACTACCGTGCCGCGCGTATGGGATGATAAGTATTATCTATATCCGATCCCGCAGGCCGACCTGCAGGTCAATCCTAAGCTTGGTCAAAACCCGGGCTGGTAATTAAATGTGAATTTAAGTGGCCGGCCCAAAACCGGCCACTTTATAAAAAGATCTACAAATCCTATGAAATACAATTTCTTTGGATATAAATTAACTGTTTTTGTACTTATGGCCGGTTTATTGACTGGCCTTTCTGTGAAGGCCCAGGACTGGCCTAACCTGAAACGATATCAAACTGCTAACGAGCAGGTTAAGGATTCCACGATCAACGTGGTTTACATGGGTGATTCCATTACCGACTTTTGGTTAAAGTCTTCCCCTGATTTCTTTTCGGGCCACCACTATGCAGGCCGGGGTATCAGTGGCCAGGTTTCGCCGCAAATGTTGATCAGGTTCAGGCAGGATGTGATCAATTTAAAGCCAAAAGCAGTAGTACTCCTTTGCGGTACAAATGACATTGCCGGTAATAAAGGGCCGTCCACATTGGAAATGATAGCAGATAATATCAGCTCCATGTGTGAACTCGCCAAGGCCAATCACATCAAAGTTGTTTTATGTTCTGTATTGCCTGCCAATAAATTTCCCTGGAAACCTGATCTCGAACCCGCTGAGCCTATTATCAAGCTAAATGCCTGGATCAAGGCCTATGCACAAGAACATCGTTTCGCGTATGTGGATTATTATCAAGCGATGGTCAATGAGGAAAAAGGCATGAAGGCCGGTTATACGGAAGATGGTGTACATCCCAACAAAGCTGGTTACACAGTGATGGAAGGAATTATCCAGCCAGTTCTTGAAAAGCTGCTTTGATCCGGTGATCTAATAACCAATTGATCTCAGAAAGCATTGTACAATAACATCTATTACGACCGTGCCCAGCGGAACGGAAATATTACTGGCAGAACCAGCGCAAGCGGCAAAGGATAGAAAATAACCAATCAATATATGAAAACAAACCACTATTATTTGTCCATTATCTTCACCTTAAGCCTTAATCTGGCCGATGCCCAGCATGCAACAGGCACAAAGGGAAACCCCACACCTGACCTCTCAGCTAATGTTAACGTTTTTTTAGGAACGTCAGGCGACCATGGTCAGATGTCACCAGCGGCATCCTATCCTTTAAGTATGCTGAGTATCGGTCCGCAAACGTATCCGAACACGCATACGGGTTATGAATATGAAGCTAAACGCTTCTTGGGGTTCACCCATAACCGAATGGAAGGCGTAGGCTGCCGTGGCAGCGGCGGGAATATCCTGATCAAACCATTTGTTGGTGAGGATGTGGATAAGGACCTGATCAAGATCGCTCAATCCGGCTCACCGGGTTACTATAAGGTCTCGTTCACTAATAAGGTCATTGCCGAGATGACCGCGGGTCAGAAAACAGGGATGCACCGTTATACTTTCCCTGCAGGCAACAGTGGTTATTACATCGACCTTGCCCACACCCTTGCCAATAAATTTGTCGCTGAAGAACATGTGACCACCGGAAATACGCTTAGCGGCTGGGTCGAGGCCCGCACAACCTGCAGCGTCGGTACCTATAAAATATACTACTACATTGAGTTCAGTCAGCTTATCCAGTGGAAAGACAAACCTAAACATAAGTTGGTGGGTACTTTTACAGCCGCGTCCGCTCCTGCCGAGATCCGGGTGGGCATGTCATCAGTGAATACGGGGTATGCCCGGTCGTCCATATTCCGTGGGACATTCGATCAGCTCAGGAAAGACACGCGTGATGCCTGGAATACGATGCTGGGCCGGTTCACGGTAACCGGAGCCCCGGACCGTACACGGCTTTTTTATTCCTTGCTCTACCGGACGCTGCAATCTCCTTATCAGATCTCTGAAAGTGACGGTGTTTTCCGCGGCACAGATGGCAAGGTGGATAAAAGCACCGAAGTAAGGTATAATGGCTGGGCCGTGTGGGATAACTACCGGACACAGCTGCCACTGTTGTCGGTGGCCTGGCCCGAAAAGTATAGCGGAATGGTCAGCTCTTTAGCCAGTCTCTACATTTCTGGGAAACAGGATTATGCTACCCAAACCGAACCGACGAATACGGTGAGGACAGAACATACCATTGTTGTTTTACTGGATGCTTATAGAAAAGGTTATCCTGTCAAGTTCGATAAAATCATTGACTCGCTGATCAGGGAGGTCGATCACCTTGACTTTTCCAAGCCCGATAAAGCTTTGGAGTCGAGCTATGATACCTGGGCGCTTTCAGAAATCTTAACGATCATTAAAAAAGATGATCTCAGTGAAAAGTACAGGCTAAAGGCTCTTGAATACAAAAAGTACTGGGAAAAGGATTTCAAGAACATGAAGGCGAACGACGTAGACAGAATACCGGCCAGGGACCTTTATCAAGGGACGATCTGGCAATACCGCTGGTTCGTTCCGTTCGACGTGAGGGGATTGATCGGTTTGACGGGCGACATGCCTGCTTTCACGGCTCAGCTTGACCAGTTCTTTGGCGACGACCTTTATAACCACGCGAACGAGCCCGACTTACAGGCACCACTGATGTTCAACGCGGCTGGTCAGCCCTGGAAATCCCAGGAACTGATGCATCGTTTCGCCGCGGATACAGTGATCCAGTATTATTTCAACGATAACAGTAAAGGTATCGATCCGTTCGTAGACAGAGTTTACAAAAACGAACCCAAGGCCTATATCCGTACCATGGACGATGATGCTGGCGCAATGTCTGCCTGGTATGTGCTGGCCGCGTGTGGTTTTTCTCCGGCATGTCCGGGCTGGCCGGTCTACTACCTGAATGTCCCATTAATGAAAACAGTAAAACTTCATCTGCAGGACGGTAAAACGTTTGAGATCGAAGTTGAAAATTCTGCACCAAATTATAAATACATACAAAAAGCAACACTGAACGGCAAGATTCTCCGTCGTAACTATATCACTCACCAGGAAATTAGCGCTGGTGGTAAACTGACAATCACAGCCTCACCGGTCCCTGTCATGGATGCGCTCCCTGAAACCTGGACCAGCCAACTTGAAAATAAATAATAAAAACTATAACATATGAACATACGAAATATATTATTGATCGGCATAACCACCCTGATCATAGCGAGGCCGATGATCTCAAACGGCCAAAAGATCAGCTCGGATAACGCAGCACTTATTGACGCTTTCAAATTGGCAGTCAATACCGTTGATATTAACGTAAGGCGAGGTATCCTGGCTGCGGGCGGGGACTACGGTGGGGAATGGACCCGCGATATTGCCATTAATTCATGGAACGGGGTAAGTTTACTAAGGCCTAAGGTTGCCGAAAACTCTCTCTGGAGTGTTACGATAAATAAAGATTCTATTGGTCATCAGTATTGGGATAAGATCATCTGGACCGTTGCAGCCTTCAACCATTACCAGGTTACCGGTGATCGGGTCTTCTTAAAAACGGCCTATAGGTGCGCCGCAAACAGTATGAGAGATCTTGAGCAGATCACTTTCGATGAAAAATATGGACTTTTTATGGGGCCATCGGTATTCAATGATGGTATAGCCGGCTATCCTGAATCCGTTTATGATAGTAACAATCAATCCTCTTTTGTGTTGGATCATCCCCGTTCGAAAACCATCAAATGTTTAAGTACCAATGCAATTTACTATGGCGCTTATCAGGCGCTGGCCGCTATGAGCGGTATCCTGAAAGATGGCAAAAAAGACTGGTATGAACAAAAGGCCCAGAATTTAAAAGCACAAATATTGAAATATCTATATAATGACCAGGAGCACAAATTATATTACCTCGTTGACGGTGAAGGAAAAGTCGATAAATCTCAGGAAGGCCTTGGCGTTTCCTTCTCCATTCTGTTCGGCATAGTCGATAAAAGGCAAGCTGCTGCTTTGATGAGCAAGAGCATCACATCGACGCATGGTATCCCTTCCATTGCACCGTCTTTTGCCAGGTACGACTCTAAAAAACCGGGCAGACATAATACGGTAATTTGGCCAATGGTGAACGGCTTTTTCGCAGATGCAGCACAAAAAATAAAGAACTATGAAGTGTTCGATAGGGAATTAAATAACCTGACACACCTTGCACTGGATGAAGACAAGGGGAATTATAATTTCAGGGAAATATATAATGCTGATTCGGGTATCCCAGATGGTGGCTGGCAGCGGAGAAAAACCCCCGCTGATATACACTGGCAATCCTTCAAAAACCAGACATGGTCGGCTACAGCTTATTTACGCATGGTTTTTAATGGGTTATTAGGCGCTAAATTCGACCCTGACGGCTTACGATTCGCGCCTTACTTACCAGGGGACATCCACTACTTAACCATTAAAGGTATACCGTACAGAAAGGCCATTGTCAATATTACGGTGAAAGGTAGCGGCAGCCATATTTCCTCATTTGAGATAAACGGTAAACAGCGGAAAGAACTTCTAATAAGCGCTGCAGCTACAGGCGCACAGCATATTACTGTTCATCTTAATTAAAACAAGATTGTCCTGAAACTTGTTGTCAAAATGGGGCTGCTTTCGAAACTTACAAATTTTATAAGTATCTGAATTTCAGATACTTATAAAAGTACTTGTGCTCCCGACGAGATTCGAACTCATATCGATGGTACCGGAAACCATAATTCTATCCGTTGAACTACGGGAGCAATTACCGGCAAATATATAAAATTGATTCAAACCTGCCGCCCATTTTTCACTAACTGCGCAAATACGATGCGCCATTAATATCAACAATACCCCCACTGGTAAATTCAAGGCCCTCGCTGGCATATACGGCTATCAGCCGGGCCACTTCTTCGGGTTTGGCTACGCGGTTAAACCCGCTTTGACTTTTAATAGATTGACCGATTGGGCCATTTAGTATCTCAGCAGCCATTTCGGTTTCTACAAAACCCGGCGCTATAATATGTACACTGATGTTGTGCGGCGCCAGGGCGATCGCTAACGACTGGCTCATAGCATTTAAGCCTGCCTTGCTTGCGCCATAAGCAGGATGCTCAGGTTCGCCACGGAATGCCCCGCGTGACGATATATTAATAATTTTGCCTGTACCTGCTTCCCTCATTAACCGGGCGGCAAAATAACACATATTAGCCGGGCCGGTTAAATTGGCTGCTATAGTTTGCTCCCAATTGTGTTGCCAGGCCTCATAATCTGTTTCCAGTATTTTATGCTCAAGATAAACACCTGCATTATTTACCAGGATATCTAGCTTATTATATTTAGCAGTATAGGCCGAAAAAAAATGTTTAATAGCAGCAGCGTTGCTAACATCTAATTGAAAAATACTATGGTTGCCGTTACCTAACTCTTTCAAAGCACTTTCTGCCGAAGTCCTGTCGCTCCGATAGGTCATGATCACATTACCGCCTGATGCTGCAAAAAGTTTTGATGCCGCCAGGCCAATACCACGCGTCCCACCGGTTATCAGCACGTTTTTGTTTGTGAAATCAAAAGTCATTTTAAATTTGGCTTTAATTGTTTTTGGTTTCGTTTGTCGCTGTTTATTTTATTTAATGTTATAAATATGTTTCAATTTGTTAATGTTTAATTAACAAGCTTCTTATATTAGCACTGCATATTTACCAAAAACAATCTACCTAATACTAATGAAAAAGCATCTTTTTATCAACGCAATTATTACAATGCTTGCCAGTACATTGGCGACTGCGCAAACTAAGCCTGATATTAAACCGGGTGCAGCAACCATGGCTGTGCAACCTTTTATGTTCTCGGTTAATACGCTTACGCAGAACCAGCCCAAATGGAATATTAATTATACAGGCAGTTATGGCGAGCGTGCCAGCGGAGCGTTTGGATACGATGGTGTCGATCAGCAAGTATCTGTTAAAGGGTATTTAGGCAACCGGCTTACGTTGTATGCCAATGCCGACCTTGGTTTTGCCAATGCGGGTGGCGTTACCAGCGCGCAGCAAGCCGAAGTGATACGTGATTTTGTTGGCGGCAGGCAGGCGTTGGGCGCACGGTTTGGTGTGGGCTTGGGCGCCAATCGCGATTTTTCTAACACGGCAGCTATATTCAGCCGTGTTACCGCTGCTTTCGACGCAAACAATTGGCGGCTGGGCGGAAACATGAAATTTGAGAAGGCGTTCTCCAAATCGCGTGATGGTATCGATCTGATCACCAGTATTGGTTTTCAGCATCGTATAGCAAAATCGTTTTTTGCCGGTATAGAAGCGGTAGGGCAGGACCTGGAAGGTTTTTGGGAAACTGACGAAGCAGAGGGTGGCGCTAAGCTGTTGATAGGCCCTTCCATCAACATCGCGCCCGAACGCTCCCGTTTATCATTTTCATTATGTGGCGGGCCGGTGTTTTATGCAACGCGCAGTTCGGTATTAACTTCGGCGGCTATTCGCGATGTGGGTAATCTGGCTTCACAAAACGGCTATACGGTTAAAGCTATGATCGCCTTTAATTTGCAACGCTAATTATCAACTAATATGAGTAACAGAAGAAGTTTTATTAAAACAACTATTGTAGGAGTAGCTGGCCTGAACCTGCTGCCGGCTATTAATACTTTTGCAAGCGGTGTACCATCCGCTAAAGCAGATAGTAACTATAAATTACGCTTTGCACTGGTATCCGACGGGCATTATGCACAACCCGATACCGACGGTGATAAGTTTTATAGCGATATGGTGGAATGGATGCACAAGGAGCATAAGCATAACCACTTGGATTTTGTAATTGTTAATGGCGACCTAGTGCACAATCGCCCCGATTTGTTGCCTTTAGTGAAATCAAAATACCTGGATAAATTACCTGTACCGCATTATGCCATCCCCGGCAACCACGATTGGGCCGATGCTACCGTATGGAAAAATGTTTTTGGCTACGAGGATAAATATACTGTTGATAAAGGTGATATAGGCCTTGTATTCGCTAATACCGCTGATACAAAGGGTAAGTATATCCCTGCAGATTACAACTTTCTGAAGGCTTCATTTGAGAAATTTAAAGCCAAACCAATTGTATTTACCATACTGCACGTACCACCGCATATATGGATGCCTGAAGAAAAAGCTATTTTTATAGAATGCCCTGATATTATTGAATTGCTGCACAGCTATCCTAACATTAAAGCGGTATTCCATGGGCACGACCATTCCCTGGATGGTGTGCGTTATACCGGTACGCTACCTCACCTGTTCGATTCGCATTTTGGCGGTAGCTGGGGCACCGAATATAAAGGTTACCGCGTGGTTGAAGTTGGTTTGGATAATACTATCAACACCTACCAGGTTAACGCCAGCCAAAACCCGAAGATGAACGCGAATAAGCTGTAATTACAAAACTCCCCATCGCGTTATTCTGAACGTCAGCGAAGAATTCCCGATTGGAAAGTCCACTCTGCTTATTTGTGATCCTTCGCTGCCGCTCAGTATGACGATGGTTTATAAAAAGAAAGCACGTCTAATAAGACGTGCTTTCTTTTTAAATTTATCTTACGGACTTCCCGTTTTTCCGACTATTACACATTAAACCTGAAGTGCATAATATCGCCATCTTCCACAACGTAGGTTTTGCCTTCAATGCCCATTTTGCCGTTCTCTTTTATTGTGGCCTCAACGCCGTTGAACTTCACAAAATCATCGTATTTAATTACCTCGGCGCGGATAAAGCCTTTTTCAAAATCGGTATGAATGACGCCTGCAGCTTGTGGCGCGGTGAAACCTTTGGTGATAGTCCAGGCACGCACTTCCTGCACGCCCGCGGTAAAGTAAGTAGCCAGGTTAAGCAGCTTATAAGCAGCTTTAATTAGCTTGTTCACGCCCGATTCTGTTAAGCCCAGGTCTTCTAAAAACATCTGGCGTTCTTCGTAACTTTCCAGCTGTGCAATTTCTGATTCTATCTGTGCTGAGATCACCAGCACTTCAGCGCCTTCTTCTTTAGCTACCGCCCTTACTTTTTCAACGTAAGCATTGCCGGTATTTACCGATGCCTCGTCCACATTGCAAACGTAAAGTACCGGCTTAGCGGTCAGCAGCCATATATCGGCAATGTATTCCTTATCTTCTTCAGTAACAGGGGCGGTACGGGCCGATTTACCTTCCAGTAAATGGTTCTTGTAAATGGTCAGCACATCAAAAGCTTTTTTAGCTTCCTTATCGCCACCGGTCTTGGCCATCTTTTCAATCTTGCTGATCTTCTTCTCTATCGAATCAAGATCTTTCAGTTGCAGTTCCGTATCAATGATCTCTTTATCGCGTATCGGGTCAACTGAGCCATCAACGTGGATCACGTTGTCGTTATCAAAACAGCGCAGCACATGTAAAATAGCGTTGGTAGCGCGTATGTTGGCCAAAAACTGGTTGCCCAAACCTTCGCCTTTGCTGGCGCCTTTAACCAGGCCGGCAATGTCGACAATCTCAATTACGTTAGGGACAACGTTTTTAGGTTGTACTATCTCGGTAAGTTTGGTCAGGCGTTCATCCGGAACGGTAATTACACCCACATTGGGCTCTATTGTGCAAAACGGAAAGTTGGCCGCCTGCGCTTTTGCGTTTGATAAGCAATTAAAAAGAGTTGATTTCCCCACATTCGGCAAACCCACTATACCACATTGTAGTCCCATGTATTATTAGTATTAAGAATCAAGATTAAAGAACCAGGAATCAGGATGGTCTTTCTTCTTGACTCTTGATTCCTGGTTCTTTTAAAAGCCGCAAAGATAACAGAAAAAACTGCCTGTTTTTTGAAAAAATAAACGCACTTTTGCGGGCGCTTAAAGGGCATTAAAAACTAAGTGATAAATATGTAAATACGGGGGCTAAATATGGAAAAAGAGATGTTTGAAGAAGTAGAGCTATTGCTTGAAGATAACAACGAAAAAAAGCTTAGCAATTATCTTAACAATCTTAATATATCGGATGTTGAACAGCTGATAGATGATTTTCCCGAACATGGCCCCAGGTTTATCGAAGCGTTAGCCCTTAACCGCGCGGTAAACGTTTTCCGTATCCTCGATTTCCCTACGCAGGAACGTATCATTAAAAAACTTCCCGGTACCACTATTGCAGGCTTAATTAACGGACTGCCGCCGGACGACCGTACCGCCCTGTTTAGCGAATTGCATGGCGATGCCGTTAAAACCCTGATATTGCACCTGCCGCCCAATGATCGTAAAGAAGCACTCTCGTTATTAGGTTACGAAGAAGATAGCGTTGGCCGTTTAATGACCCCCGATTACATTACGGTTAAACAGGATTGGGATGTTACCAAAGTACTTTCGCATATACGCAGGTACGGTAAAAACTCGGAGACTATTGATGTGCTTTATGTAATTGATGATAAAGGCGTTTTAGTGGATGATATCCGTATCCGCGAGATATTATTAGTTAAACCCGAAACCAAGGTAAGCGCATTGATGGATAGCCGCCTGATTGCCCTGAACGTGAAAGACCCGCAGCAGGAAGCCATTAATGTGTTTAGGATGAATAACCGCGTGGCCCTGCCGGTAACCGACGATGATAACATCATGCTGGGTATAGTTACCGTAGACGATATCCTTTGGATTGCTAACGAAGAATATACCGAGGATATCCAGAAGATAGGTGGTACTGAAGCACTGGATGAACCTTATCTGGATATTAACCTGTTCCGCCTGGTTAAAAAGCGTGTAGGCTGGCTGGTGATACTGTTTTTAGGCGAAATGCTTACTGCTACGGCTATGGGCTTTTTTGAACATTCCATAGCAAAAGCGGTAGTGCTGGCTTTGTTCATCCCGTTAATTATCTCAAGCGGCGGTAACAGTGGTTCGCAGGCATCTACATTAATTATCCAGGCGATGGCTTTGGGCGAAGTTACCGTGCGCGATTGGTGGCGTGTTATGCGCCGCGAGCTATTGTCGGGTTTATTGCTTGGTTTAACCCTTGGGGTTATAGGTTTTATGCGGATCTATATCTGGACGATGTTTTCGCCAATTTATGGCCCACATTGGGCTTTAGTGGGCCTTACCGTAGGGGCGGCATTGGTAGGGGTGGTGTTATGGGGATCGTTAGCGGGCTCTATGCTGCCATTGGCCCTGAAGAAGCTGGGTGCCGACCCTGCTACCTCTTCAGCGCCGTTTGTGGCTACCCTGGTTGATGTTACCGGGCTGATCATTTACTTCAGCATAGCGGTGATGATCATGAAGGGGACATTGTTGTAATCATGGTTTACATGGTTTACAAAATTTAAGGTTTACATTTTTTTAAACTATTGTTAATCAATAAATTAAATTAAAAATATAGGCGCAAAAGCCTAAAAAGTGTAAACCATAAATTGAGGATGTTTCTGGCCTCGCGGGGGTCTCTCGCAGAAGGCCCTGCGTAATTAGCTTATCACCGCCCCAAGCGTACTGCTTGGATGCATCACAAACGAAGCGTCACCGCCTTATCTATTATAATCAAAGCCGCAAATAACAAAAAAACCCTCCTGATAGGAGATCAGGAAGGCTTCGTGGTTTATAGCTGGTTAGGCTATTATACTTCGAACGAAAAATCTTCGTCGGCTGCTTTTACAGTGGCAGGTTCGTGGTTTTCGCTGTATTCATAGCGTTTCTCAACCACTTCCTGGTTTGCCTTAATGTAGTCGATGGTATCTTTTAACCCCTCTACAAATTTTTCAAAATCTTCTTTATACAGGAAAATTTTGTGCTTTACAAAAACCCCGTCCTCTAAACGCTTTTTACTTTCTGTAACGGTAACATAATAGTCATTTGATCGTGTTGCCTTTACATCAAAAAAGTAGGTGCGCTTACCTGCTCTAACCTTTTTTGAAAAAACCTCTTCGCGCTCTCTATTGTCAAAATCTCCCATATAATAAGTGTTTGTTTAGTTTGTTTGGGATAAATATATAAATTTTTTCAAAATACAAGTATTAATTTAAATATTATCGGGGTTTTTTTAATGTATTTTTTTAGAAAATGGAAGTGGCGATTTAACCACAGAGGGCACACCGTAAGGAACCACTAAGTGCACAGAGTTTATTGAGACAGGAAGTATTAATTTAAGCTTAAAGGTCTAACAAAAAAACAGCTTTGTGCCCTTTATGAAAAACTACGTGACCTACGTAGCTAAATTGCCACGCTAAACAGCAGTATTTCCTTCTTCGGCTTCTTCCAGTAACTGTTTTTCGTACAGTTCAAAATAGCTGCCTTTTAATTCCATCAGGCTATCGTGGGTGCCTTGTTCAATAATTTCGCCCTGTTCAAGTACCAGTATTTTATCGGCGTTTTTTATGGTTGATATGCGGTGGGCAATAATAATACTTGTTTTGCCCTGCATAATATTCCCCAGGTTGTTTAATATCTCCTCTTCCGTACGGGTATCTACAGCCGAAAGGCAATCGTCAAATATCAATACCTGCGGTTGTTTAACAATGGCGCGGGCAATAGATACACGCTGTTTCTGGCCGCCGGATAGGGTGATGCCACGTTCGCCTATCATGGTTTCAAAACCTTTTTCAAACGCCGCAATATTATTATACACAGCTGCATCTTTGGCGGCTTGTTCTACACGCGGCATCTCCAGTACATCTGCGCTAAAGGCAATATTATTGGCAATGGTATCCGAGAATAAAAATACCTCCTGGGGCACAAAGCCAATTTGCGAGCGGTAATTTTCCAGGTCCTGCAGTTTTAAGGGCTGCTGGTCTATTGTTATTTCACCGCCGGTGCAATCATACATGCGCATAATAAGATTGGCAATGGTTGATTTGCCCGAACCCGTGCGCCCAATAATAGCCACCATTTCGCCGGGGTTTACTGTAAACGACACGTTTTTAAGCGCCTGTATACCGGTGTCGGGATAAATAAAGGATACATTATTAAAGGTGATCTGCCCGCTTATCTTACGCCGGTCGTGATTGACAGATACAATTTCCGGCTCAGTATGTAAAAACTCGTTAATGCGTTTTTGTGATGCCGCCGCACGCTGTATCAGCGAGGTAACCCAGCCCAATGCAATTACCGGGAACATCAACTGGTTCAGGTAAACCACAAACTCGGCCACGTTGCCGGGGGTAAGGTTGCCTTTCATTACTTCAACACCGCCAACGTAAATAATAATTACGTTACTAACCCCAATCAGTAGCAACATTAGTGGGTAAAACATAGCCTGCGCCTGCACCAGCGACATGGATTGCGTTTTATAACCCTCGCTTTCCGTTGCAAAGCTTTGTTGCACAAACTTCTCGCGTACGTACGATTTTATAACCCTTATGCCCGAAAAATTCTCCTGAACAAAGCTGGAAAGTGATGACAAACGCTGTTGTATCAATTCGCTGCGATGGTTTATAATACTGTTTACATAATATATGCTAAACACCAGTATAGGCATAGGTAAAATAGAAAATAATGCCAGCCGGGTATTTACCGAAAGCATGGCGTATATCACCAGTACAAAGCGCACTATGGTATTCAACGTATACATAATACCGGGCCCAAGGTACATGCGTACACGGGTAACATCCTCGGTTGCGCGGTTCATTAAGTCGCCGGTATTGTGGCGGCGGTAAAAGGCCAGGGATAATATCTGGTAATGCTTATAAATAGCGTTTTTTAAATCGTATTCGATATGGCGCGACATTAATATGAGTGTTTGCCGCATAAAGAATAAAAAAGCGCCGCTTATTAATGCTAAAACAAGTACTAAAACGCCAAATAAAAACAAGCTATAGCTAAAAACGCTATAAATGCTGCTTTGCTGTTGAAAGCCGGCAAATAAATGATAGGTACCAATATTATCGGTAACCAGATCGAACGCCAGTCTGATTACCTGTGCCGGTAATACACTGAAGATGTTGGAAATGATCACAAACAATATACCCGGCAGTAAATACCAGCGGTATTTCCAGATAAACTTGTTTAGATATGCAAGGTCTTTCATGTGTAATGTAGTCCGGAAGTCGGAAAGACCGGAAATCCGTAAGTCAAAGATAGGGATTAGTCCGGAAGTGATAGGATGGAAAACATATTTATGAATCAGTAACATGTCAATTTTCCGGCTTTCAGTCTTTCAGACTTACAACTATCTTCCGGACTTTCCGTCTTTCGGACTTCCCGACTACACAAAACATTTGCTCAAACCAAAAAAACATCTACTTTTGTCACGAACATACTGCCATAGCTAAATAATGCCCGTACCTAACACAACCGATCTATCTATCTTCAGTCAGCTTACTGATTACGGACATCATAAAATTGTGTTTTGTAACGACCCCGATACCGGGTTAAAAGCCATTATAGCTATTCACGATACTACTTTAGGACCGGCTTTAGGCGGCACACGTATGTGGGCCTATAAAAGCGAGCGTGATGCCTTGAACGATGTTTTGCGCCTTTCTAAAACCATGACCTATAAAGCATCAGTATCCGGGTTAAACCTGGGCGGGGGCAGCGCGGTTATTATTGGCGATCCGCGAAAAGATAAGACCGAGGCACTAATGCGCAAATTTGGCCGTTTTATAAAAAATTTAAACGGCGAATTTATCACAGCAGAAGATATGGGTACCAATCCGCGCGATATGGAATATATCCGCATGGAAACACAGCACGTTACCGGCTATCCTGAAACTATTGGCGGTAGTGGCGACCCGTCGCCAATTACGGCCAAAGGCGTATTTATGGGTATAAAGGCCTGTGTAAAGGAAACTTTTGGTAACGATACCCTGGCTGGCCGGTCGGTAATTGTACAAGGCATTGGCCATGTCGGCGAAACGCTGGTACGTTTGCTGCGCGATGAGAACACCAAGGTTTACGTAAGTGATATTAACGAAGAACGGGTAGGGCAGATCTCAAAAAAATATGGCGCGCAACCAGTTTCAAATAATAACATTTTTGATATCGACGCTGATATTTATGCGCCATGCGCCATGGGGGGTACTATAAATACCAGTACCATTAAAAAACTAAAGTGCGCTATTATAGCCGGATCGGCCAATAACCAGTTGGAAGATGAGTCCCTGCATGGGCGCATGCTGCTGGATAAAGGCGTAATACTGGCACCTGATTATGTAATTAACGCCGGCGGGTTGATCAATTGTTACAGCGAATTGATGGGATTCAGCCGTAAGCGTACATTGCAGTTAACCGAAAATATTTACGATGCCACACGCAGCATCTTAAAGTTATCTAAGGTTGAAAACATCCCTACGGTAGAGGCTGCAAACAAAATTGCCGAGAAAAGAATAGCCGATATCAAGAAAATTAAAACATCATACTAATAAATTAATTATACTAAGGATTTAATCCTTAAAAATCGTTCTTACCATGTTAAACAGAAGGCACCTTAGGGTAAAAGTATTACAATCGCTTTACGCGTATCATCAATCCGACTCCAAAGACATTAAGTACCACGAAAAACAGCTTTTACAAAGCATTGATAAAGTGTATGAAATGTATATTTGGATGTTATCACTTATCACAGAAGTAATTGACTATGCTTCTACCGATGCCGAAGACAGGGCCAATAAACACCTGCCTACAGCCGATGACCTGAAACCTAACCTGAAAATACTGGAAAACAGGTTTATCACGTCGTTAAAACAAAACAAAGAATATATTGCCGCGGTAAAAAAGTATAAAATAGCCTGGGATTTTGACCCCGAACTGGCACGCGCTTTATTCAACATCCTTAAAAATTCGGACGAGTACAAACAGTATCTTCAAAAAACCGATGATACCATATCAACCGATAAGGATATCATCAAATTCATATTCAAAAAGGTGATCCTGAAATCATCGCTGGCTGAACAGGTATTTGAAGACAAATTCATTTTCTGGCCGGTTGATAAGGATGTGTTGCAGGCCTTGATAGCTAAAACCTTCAAAAATTTCGCTTATGATGACCCTGCCCAGAATAAGCTGGCCGAAGTAACCGGCAATTGGGTAGAAGACCGCGAGTTTATTGTTGACCTGTTTGAAAAAGCTATCCGTTACGATCAGCCTTACCAGGAACTGATCAGTTCTAAAACCCAAAATTGGGAACCGGAGCGTATTGCCATGATGGATACCCTGTTGATGAAAATGGGGATTACGGAATTTGTAAATTTCCCCTCGGTGCCGGTAAAAGTGACCATAAACGAATACCTGGAGATAGCGAAAGAATTTAGTACGCCTAAAAGTAATTCATTTATAAACGGTATCTTAGACAAAATTTTATCGGAGCTTAAAGCAGAAAATAAGATAAAAAAGATTGGTCGTGGTTTAATAGAAGAATAAAAATGAAAAAAGTTTTTATAGGCATATTAGCAATTGGCTTATTAGGCGCCTGCAACAGCAATAACAAAACAGCAGCTAACGGAACGGCAGCAACGGCAGAGAATGCCGCTAAAATTAAATTTGATAATGACGCTTTCGACTTTGGCAAAATTAAACAAGGCGATAAAGTAACGCACGAGTATAAGTTTGTGAACGAAGGGAAATCGCCGTTGATTATTACCGATAGCTACGCTACTTGCGGCTGCACCAAGCCCGAATGGCCTAAAACCCCCATTAAACCCGGTGATAGCGGTACACTAAAAGTAACCTTTAGCAGTGTAGGTAAATCGGGTTTGCAGGATAAGCAAATAACCGTAGTGGCTAATACCGTACCAAACACCACGGTTGTGCATTTGGTAGGTGAGGTATTAGAACCGGCAAAAAAATAATTTAAACAACAATAATGATAGCAACAGTTTTATTACAGGCCGCAGGCGGCGGTTTAGGCAGTTTTGGCAGTATTGTACCCATGATATTGATCATAGTGGTATTTTACTTTTTTATGATCCGCCCACAGGTTAAAAAGCAAAAAGATCAGAAGAAATACGTTGAGGACCTGAAAATAGGGGATAAGGTAGTTACCACTGCCGGTATACATGGTAAAATTGCCACCATTACCGATCTGTATTTTTTAGTTGAGGTTGATAACAATGTAAAGATCAAATTCGATAAGTCGGCTATATCGCTGGAGGCCTCAAAAGCATTGAACACACCACCGGCGGTATCTAAGTAAGATACTAACAAAATATAAATGCCGTTCAATTGCTTTTAATTGAACGGCATTTTATTTTAAACATGGGTTAACAAAGCCCTCAAAATTTCTTGGCCCCTCTCTGCCGGAGAGGGGTTGGGGTGAGGCTAATAACAAACACGCAATGGCTATTATAAAACTTACGGCTATAGAACGCAGGCGCCTGTCGGTATTTATTACCTGCCTTATGCTGGCTATTATTGCGTGGGTGTTTGTGTCGTTATCTAACGATCACAGGTACGTTATAAAAGAAGTAGTTAATTTTAAAAACGCGCCGCAGCGCAGGGCTTATCGTTCCCTGCAATCCGATACTATCGATGTAACTATGGAAGGGAGCGGCTGGCAAATGCTGTTCTCTAAAATGGATAAGCAAAACCGGGTTGTCAATATCGATCTGCATACGCTGGATAGTAAAAACTTTGTGGTTTTAAGCAGCCAGCTTAAGCAGATCAATGCCGAGCGGGATGCCGCAAATCAAATTCTGGCTGTTAGCCCCGATACCTTGTATTTTGATTTTACCAACCGGATGGTGAAAAAGGTACCCGTTAAATTAATGCTATCTGTTAGTTATCAGAAACGGTTTGCCCTGGCCAATTATATCAGTATTAAACCGTCCTATATTACTATTAGCGGCCCTGCAAGCCATATTGATAAAATAGCCGAATGGCCCACCGATTCGCTGAAACTGAATAATATTAACGAGGATTATAACACCCGTCTTAACCTGCGCCCCGTACGTGATGGCAGTATGGTTGTTTTTCCGAAAGCGGTGGAAGTGAGTATACCTGTTGATGAGTTTACAGAAAAAACATTGGAGGTGCCGGTAAAGCTGCTTAATTACAATTACGATAACGTTAAGATATTCCCCCAAAAAGTAAAATTGAGATTTACCGTATCGTTAAAAAAATACGCCGAAACCGATGAGAACGATTTTGAAGCGGTGGCCGATCTTAACCTTTGGCGTAATAAAGGTTACAGCACTTTGCCTGTAAAACTTACCCGCATACCCGCCTTTTGCAAAATGGTGAGCATTGAACCGCAAAATATTGATTTTATAGTAAAAAAATAATGTTTAAAGTAGGTATCACCGGCAATATTGGCAGTGGTAAAACCACCATAAGCAAAGTTTTTGAATTACTTGGCGTGCCGGTTTTTTATGCTGATAACCATGCCAAGGATGTAATGGTACGCGATGCCGAACTGATAGCCGGTATTAAAGCCGCATTTGGCAATGAATCCTACTTTAATGATGGTTCGCTTAACCGTAAGCACATTGCCGGGATAGTTTTTAACAATGCCGATGAGTTAACCAAGCTTAATGCGTTGGTGCACCCGGCAACATTCAGGGCATTTGATAACTGGCTGACTTTGCAGTCTGCCGTGCCATATGTAATAAAGGAGGCCGCCTTGCTTTTTGAAAGCGATTCCTATAAAATGTGCGACCGGTCCCTGATGGTAACAGCACCACTGGAATTGCGTTTGCAACGCGTGTTATCGCGAGACCACATTACCCGCGAGGAGGCATTAAACCGAAACAACAAGCAGTTTAGCGAAGAGAAAAAGCTATCGCTGGCCAACGATGTGATCTGCAACGATGAAACGCAGCTGGTTATTCCACAAGTATTGGCCCTGCACCAGCTTTACTTATCCTTAAGTAAATGATTATCAACGACTTTATTTACTTTAACCAGACAGGCTTATACTGCCCCTACGGCGATTTTTATCTCGACCCGCAGCAGCCGGTGGCCAACGCGGTTATTTCGCATGCGCACGGCGATCACGCCGTTAGCGGCAATACCAATGTTTACTGCACTAATGCCACCTACCAGTTTATGCTGATCCGGTACGGTAAAAATGCGGGCAGGGAATTTCACCTGGCCGAATTTGGCCAAAGCTTTTATGTAGGTAAGGTAAAGGTGACGCTGATACCGGCAGGTCATATGTTAGGCTCGGCACAGGTGTTGATGGAGTACGAAGCCACCAGGTATCTGTATACAGGCGATTATAAACTACAGGCTGATGCTTCCTGCGAGCCCTATGAATTTGTAAAAGCCGATGTACTGATCACGGAAAGTACTTTTGCCGAACCTAATACGGTACATCCAAACCATGTACAGGAGGTGATAAAACTGGGCGATATCAAAATGAATATTATGCTGGGCGCTTATGGCTTAGGCAAAAGCCAGCGGTTGATAAGGATGATAAACGATCTTGTGCCACGGAAGAAGATATTAGTACATCACCGTATCATGCCGCTATGCCAGGTTTACGAGAAACTGGGGTTTGCGCTTGGCAAATATGAATTATACAGCCGCAAACTAATGAAGCAGCAGGATGAATACATTTACATAGTGCCGCCATTCACATTCGATAGCTATTTTAAGGCCGTAGGGGTAAAGCGCTTATTTGCATCGGGCTGGAAGAATTTGCAGGTGAACGAACAGGATACCCTAATGATATCAGACCATGCCGACTGGGGCGATATACTACAAGTAGTAGCCCATACCCAACCAAAACAACTATGGACATTACACGGCGATGGCCGCCATTTGGCAACACATTTTAGTAATACTATTTTTGTTAAAATGCTGGCCTGATGCTGCGGGAGAATATTGATTATTATATAAACAAAGATGGTAACTTCGTATTCACCAAAGAGTACCATTTAAAACGAGGATATTGCTGTAAAAACAAATGCCTGCATTGCCCCTGGGATTATGGTAAACCTAAACAGGACGATACAGCAAAACAAAAATAAGGTAATTACATTTGTTATTATTACTTTAGGTTATGCAGATAGATAAGGAAATACAGATCACCAAATTTGAAGACAACTACCACAAGGTACTTGTCAACCTTACTTATACTCATGGCTGGGTGTCAAATATCACCCGAGAGCAATTCGAGAAGTATAACCTTACTACCCAACAGTTTAATGTACTGCGCATACTGCGCGGCCAATACCCAAACCCGGCTACTATTAATTTACTAAAGGAGCGCATGCTGGATAAAATGTCGGATGCATCGCGTATTGTGGATAGGTTGATCCAGAAAGGGATGGTGTCGCGCTGTACTAATAAAAAAGATCGCCGTGCCGTAGATATCCGCATCAGCGATGCCGGCCTGGAGTTGTTAGCCAGGATGGATATCGAGTTTAAACCAAAAGACTTCCTGAAAGATAACCTCACCGAAGAAGAAGCCGCGCAATTAAGCGACCTGTTAGATAAAATGAGAGGGTAAATAATTTGTTGTTAATCAGATAATTAAATAAATTTATTCAAATTATTTAAACCTGATTATCATGACCACTTCACATTTTATTTTTTCAACCGTTTCCATTGGCTTAGCAAACACTGTTGTAGACTGGCTTATTATCGGCTTCCTGTTTCATCAGTACCAGCGGTTAACACCCCAAACCTGGCGCAAAGAAAACTATTCAAGTTACACCTACAGCACAATATTATCGTTTGTGTTTGGGGCCTTATTCACTTTGTTTTATGTAAAAATAGGCAGTCATTATGTGCTGCCCGCAAACGCCCTATCCAATTGCAAGTTAGGGCTAATTTGTTTTGGCTGCTTTACCCTAATAACTGAATTAGGCAACGCCATTTATGTTAATTACAACAAAGCTTTTGTAGTAGGTAAGCTAATAGCGGCTGCCATCAACTTTACTGTAGCAGCACTTATTGCCGGTTACTTTTATTGGTAATTTGACGCACCCGTCACCATAAATATAATAAATTAAAATTAGGCCGTTTAGTAAAGATATGCGAACCCTATCCACCACGTTTATTTTTATACTCATATTTAATATTTATGCTTTTGCACAGAAACCGGTGTTGAAAACGCTTTGGGCAGGTAACGACTCCCTTTACCTCAGCACCCTGGAAATCGAAGGTTATCCTACTCAGCTGGTCTTTGAAAAGATCCACTCGAAATTCGGTAATATCCGTAAATCATTCATGTACAATGTTTCGGGCGATACGTTAAAGGTAAAAAATTACCCGGCATCCGATACCGGCGATTTTATTATGGATACCTTAAAAAAAGGAGAGTTGGTATTAACGCCGGTAAATCAGCAAGCCTCATATTATATGGTTGCGGCTACGCTTGCATCCGCGCAAAAACACTACAGATTTAAGGATATAACGACCGTGACTAATGATATCAAATTTGAAAAGCTATTATTCCACTCGACCAATTGTTATGGTTTTTGCCCGGCGATAACATTGGAGATAGATTATAACCGTAAGGTAAGGTACATTGGCGGTAAATTTGCCGTTAAACAAGGGCAATTTGAAGGGAAATTATCCCTGCAACTATACGCGCAGTTGACTAACCTGCTTAAAACTGCCGATTTAGATAAATTGGTTGGAAATACACTACATAACGTTGATGCGCCCGACTATACTATCGAAGTACATTACAATCATAAAGTGTTATACCTGAATACAATGGAGGTCCCTTTTGCAATAGAACCCTTAAAAACTATGTTGCTGGATATGCCTCGGAATGTTAACTGGACACCAGCCAGCGCGCCAGTGACGATCAATTTTACAAAGTGATGTTACAATTCTATTAAAAAGCTTGCAAGCGCTATCCCTACGCCTAATAATACTGCAATCATTTTCCGCATGTTAAATTTATGGTCCTCGCTGGATTCGAACAGGATAGTGGTGGATATATGCAGGAAAATACCGATCACCACGCCCATTATCCGGTTAAAATAATGCTGCAGGTTGCCAATGCCGCCACTGCTTAAGGCCGAGCTGAAAAAGTAACCTGCGGGCGCCATAATGGCAAACAGGAACAGGTAAAATATGGTGTTGTTCTTTTTGATATTGCTGCCTAATAGCACGCTCCCCAAAGCAAAT